>JBKBXK010000007.1:0-21611 GCA_046314095.1 Thermaurantiacus sp.
CGCTCCCGCTCTGCGGTGGCGGCCTCGATGCTGGCCTTCAGATCGCCAAGCCGGCGCGCGGTGGCGGCGCGTTCCGCAGCGAGCGTTGCCTGCTCGGTGAGAAGGCGCTGGTGGGTCGCAGCGGCCCGGGCCTCGGCCTCGCGGAGCGCCGGGACACCCGCGGCACGGTCGGCCTGGGCGGTGGCGAGGCGCGCGGCCGCCGAGGCCGCCTCGCCAAGCTCGGCCTCCAGCCGCTGCTGTTCGGCGACCGCGGCGGCACGGGACTGTTCCGCCGCCTGCCAGCGGGCATGGAAGGCGGCGCCCTCGACGGAGCGGATCTGGGCGGAAAGCGCGCGATACCGCTCTGCAGCGCGGGCCTGGCGGCGCAGACCGTTGGCCTGCGCGTCCGCTGCCTGCATGACATCGCCCAGACGGGCGAGATTGGCATCGGCGGCGCGCAACCGTTGCTCGGCCTCGCGCCGGCGCACATGCAGGCCGGCGATCCCGGCGGCATCTTCCAGGAGCTGGCGGCGCTCGTCGGGCCGGGCGGAGATGATCGCGGCGACCTTGCCCTGGCTGACCAGCGCCGGGGAGTGGGCGCCGGTGGCGAGGTCGGCAAACAGCGTCTGCACGTCGCGCTGGCGCACCTCGCGGCCGTTCACCGAATAATGGCTGCCGCGCGCGCGGGCGATGCGGCGGGACACGTCGAGCCGTTCGTCCTGCACCCAGGGGGCCGGCGCGCGTCCGGCATCATTGGCGAGGACCAGCGTCACCTCGGCGACGTCTCGCGC
This sequence comes from Thermaurantiacus sp., assembly GCA_046314095.1. GTDB lineage: Bacteria > Pseudomonadota > Alphaproteobacteria > Sphingomonadales > Sphingomonadaceae > Thermaurantiacus. The sequence continues at coordinate 771 of JBKBXK010000007.1, forward strand.
CGCGCGGCGTGCGGTGCCGGCGAAGATCACTTCGTCCATGCCCTCGCCGCCCGGCGTGACCCGAAGCGATTTCACCGAGCTTTCGCCCATCACCCAGCGCAGCGCTTCGAGGAGGTTGGACTTGCCGCAGCCATTTGGCCCGACAATCCCGGTGAGGCCGTCGAGGATCTGGAGTTCGACCGGCTCGACGAAGGACTTGAAGCCCGAGAGGCGCAGCCGCTCGAACTTCATGGGCGGCCCATCAGCGGCCGCCCTGCTCGAGCCGGGGCTGGAGTTGCGACCAGGTGGTGACGCCGTCGAGCTTGCGCCCGTTGAGGATGAAGGTGGGCGTGGCGTTGACGCGATGCGTGTCGACGGCAACCTGCTGCATCTTCTGCAGCCGCTCGATCTCGGCCTGGTTGGTCATGCACTGTTCGAATCGCGCGGTCGGCATGCCGCGGGTGCGCGCGAAGCGATCGAGCCCGGCGAGGCGGGCAACGCCGAGGACCTGCTGGTTTTCCGGCAGCCGGGCGACGGGCGCGAAATCGGCATCGGTCAGCTTGGTGAGCGGCGCCACCCATTGGTCATGATGGGTGTAGAGCTGATCGGCCCAGCGAAAGAAATTCTCCGGACCGTCGCAGCGGGCAAGCAATGCCGCTGCGAGATCGAAGATGTTGAGGAGGAACGGGCGATACTCCCAGCTGGTCTGGCCGGCTGCCACCTGCCCCGACTTCAACGGACCCGACGCCTGGACATGGAAGTTCTGGCAGCTTGGGCAGGTGAAGCTAGCATATTCCAGAAACTTGGTGCGCGCCTGCGGATTGCCCATGCGCACGCCGCCTTCCGGCGTTGCCACCACGGTCTGCGTCCAGTCGGCGGCCTTGCCCTGCTGGGTTGCCGGGGCCGGCTGGCTGGTCTGCGCCGTGCCGGGTTGCTGCTCGCCGCAGGCGGAGAGCGCGAGAACGCCGGCGAGGCCGAGAATCAGGGGGCGCCTTATGGCAGCAGGCTTCAACATGCAGGGTCTTTCCAAGTTTGAGCTAACAAGATGTTGGGTTTCTGCCAAGTCCTCAGGCAGCCACGGTTCGGGTCGGGCGAAGCCGCGCGGCTGCATAACGGGCCGGATCGAGGGCCGGCGCCTCGCCCAGCAGCATGGCGGCGCCCATGTCGGCGGCGGCGGGCGCGGTCTGGATGCCCCAGCCGCCCTGGCCGGCACACCAGAAAAAGGCGGGCTCGGCCGCATCGGGGCCGATGACCGGCAGCCGATCGGCGGCGAAATTGCGGAGGCCCGCCCATTTCGAGGACAGGCGGCGGATCGGCCAGTCGCACATCTGTTCGAAGCGATCGAGGGCGATGGCCATGTCCATCTCGTCTGGCTGGACATCATGGGGGATGTCGGCCGTTTCATCGTGGGGCGAAACCCAGAGCCGGCCGCCATCCGGCTTGAAGTAGAGCGAGCCGCCGGCATCCATCACCACAGGCATGTCGGCCGGGGCGTCGGGGCGCACCTCGACGACGACGATGGTGCGCCGGAGCGGCTGGATGCCGATGGCGGGCACCCCGGCAAGGGCGGCCACTTCGTCTGCCCAGGCGCCTGCGGCGTTGACGACTGTGGCGGCGGAAAAGGCGCCGGCGCCAGTGTCGATCGTCCAGTGGCCATGGCTGCGGCTGATTCCTCCGGCGCGGGCGGAGGTGACGATGGTCCCGCCCATGCGCCGGATGCCGCGGAGATAGGATTGGTGGAGGGCGGCCACATCGATGTCGGCACAGCCCGGTTCCCAGATGGCGGTGGTTGCCCATTCCGCGCGCAGTTGCGGCAGCTTCTGGCGGATGCCCTCGGGGCCGAGGCGCTGGTGGGCGACGCCGCCTTCTGCGAACTCGCGTTCGAGCGCCTCGAGCGTGCCGGGCGCATCCGCGTGACGGATGTGGAGCGCGCCGCGCGGGGACACGATGGCGGTTTCCGAGAAGCCGGTCGGCGGCTGCAGGAAGAAGGGCTTGGACGCGGTGGTGAGTGGCTGGACACCGGGCCCGCCATAGGTTTCGGCGTAGAAGGCGGCCGAGCGGCCGGTGGTGTGATAGCCGGGCTGGTCTTCCGCCTCGAGGACGATGAGCTTCAGCGACGGTGCGCGGGCAAGCAGCGCCCAGCCAAGGCTGGCGCCGCCGATTCCCGCGCCGATGATGGCAATGTCGAACGCGCTCATGGAAGGTTTCTACCCAAGAACGCCCGGATGCGGGAGAGGGCGCGGGCGCGAATCTCGTCGCGCTCGCGCAGGATCTCGTGCGCAGCGCCTTCGATGATGTCGACGGTTGCCGACGGGATGCGCGCGAGAACGCGCAGCGCGGCGCGGTTGCTGACCAGCCGTTCCTCGGCGGCGAGGAGCGCGAGCAGCGGCAGTTCGAGCGCTTCGAGGGGCAGCGCCTCCAGCGCGATCTCGGACCTGGCGAAGGCATCGATCCAGCCCCAGGTGACACCACCGCAGGCGAGCGCGGGGTTGGCTTCGACCCAGAGCCGTTCCTCCGCGAAGCGGCGCGGGCAGTGGGTGAGGATCATCTGCCGCGCCAGCGAGGTCTGGCGCGGGCCGAACGGCTCCTGCCCCCAGGCGAAACGGGCGCCCCGGCGGTTGCGGACCTGCCCACCTGCTGCGAGCAGCACGGCGGCGCTGAGCGGCGCGGGCATGGCGAGGCCGCAGAAGGGTGCGGTGAGCGCAGCGGCGTGGAGCCTTGCGCGGAAGGGGTGGCCGCGACGGGCCGGGTCCGCCAGCCAGCGCAGCAGCAGGTGCGCGCCCATCGAATGGGCGATCGCAACCCATGGGCCGGCGATGTCGTCCGCCAGGGTGTCGGAGAGATGGTCGAGATCAGCGAGGAAGATGTCGAAGCTGTCGATGTGGCCGGCGCCGGTTTCCAGCAGCCGGGTGGAGAGGCCCTGTCCGCGCCAGTCGAAGGCCGCGACGGTGAAGCCGGCGCTGTGCAGATCGGCGATGGTTTCGGCGGATTTTTCCAGAAAGTCGGCGCGGCCGCCCAGCAGCAGGAGGTTCGCGCGCGGCTGCGCGGCAGGAAAGACGAGGGTGCGCAGGCGCGCGCCATCGGGAAGCGCGTGAAAGTCGATCCTGGCAGGCTGCGGCAGGCGCCAGCCCGGTTCGCTGGCAGGCACGGCCTCAGGCCGGGGGGGCGCCGGGCCCGACCCGAAGCGCCGCTTGCGCGGCGGCGAGGCGGGCGATCGGCACGCGCCACGGCGAGCAGGAGACATAGTCAAGCCCGAGCGCGACGACGAAGGCGATCGATTCCGGATCGCCACCATGTTCGCCGCAGATGCCGAGCTTGAGATCGGCGCGGGTGGTGCGGCCGCGCGCAGCGGCCATTTCCACAAGCTCGCCGACGCCCTCCCGGTCGATGGTGACGAAGGGATCGCGCGGGTAGATGCCGGCCTCGACATAGGTGCCGAGGAATCGTGCGGCGTCATCGCGCGACAGGCCGAGCGCGGTCTGCGTGAGGTCGTTGGTGCCGAAGCTGAAGAAGTCGGCAACCTCGGCGATCTCGGCGGCGCGCAGCGCAGCGCGGGGAAGCTCGATCATGGTTCCGACCAGATAGGGAAGGCTTCGGCCGACTTCGGCAAAGACCGCCTCGGCGGTGCGGTCGATGACGGCCTTCACCAGCTCCAGCTCGCGCCGGGTGGCAACCAGGGGCACCATGATTTCGAGGCTGGGCCCGGTTTCGGCCGCAAGCGCGGCCTCGAAAATGGCGCGGGCCTGCATTTCGGCGATTTCGGGATAGGTGATGGCAAGCCGGCAGCCGCGATGGCCAAGCATCGGATTGAACTCGTGAAGCTCGGCCGTACGGCGCTTCAACGCGGCGACGGAGACGCCGAGGTCGCGGGCCAGCTCCTCGAAATCGGCATCGCGGGTCGGCAGGAATTCGTGGAGCGGCGGGTCGAGCAGGCGGATGGTGACGGGCCGGCGCTCCATCACGCGAAACAGCTCCTCGAAATCGGCGCGCTGGACAGGGAGGAGCTTGGCAAGCGCGGCGCGGCGGGCCGGTTCGTCTGCGGCGAGGATCATCTCGCGCATGGCGAGGATCCGGTCGCCCTCGAAGAACATGTGTTCGGTGCGGGCAAGCCCGATGCCCTCGGCGCCGAACTGCACCGCGGTGCGGCAATCCTCGGGCGTCTCGGCGTTTGCGCGCACCTTCACGCGGCGGTGCTCGTCTGCCCAGGCCATGAGGGTTGCGAAATCGCCGGAAAGCTCGGGCTCGATCATTGCGACCTCTCCCAGCATGACCTCGCCGGTGCCGCCATCGATGGTGATGCGATCCCCTTCCGACAGCGTGTGGCCGCCAGCGCGGACGGTGCGGGCCTCGGAGTCGATGAACAGGCCGCCGGCGCCGGAGACGCAGGGGCGGCCCATGCCGCGGGCGACCACTGCTGCGTGGCTGGTCATGCCACCCCGGGCCGTGAGGATGCCGCGTGCGGCGTGCATGCCGGCGATGTCCTCGGGCGACGTCTCGACGCGGACGAGGACCACCGCCTCACCCAGCCCGGAGCGCCGCTCGGCTTCGGCAGAATCGAGGACGATCGCGCCTGTTGCAGCGCCGGGCGATGCCGGCAGGCCGGTTGCGATCACCTGCCGCTCGGCAGCGGGATCGAGCGTGGGGTGGAGCAGCTGGTCGAGCACCTGCGGGTCGACCCGCATTACCGCCTCGTCGGTGGAGATCAGGCCCTCCTCCACCATCTCTACCGCCATCTTGAGGGCGGCCTTGGCGGTGCGCTTGCCCGATCGGGTCTGGAGGATGAACAGGAAGCCCTGCTGGACGGTGAACTCGATGTCCTGGCAGTCACGATAGTGGCGTTCGAGCAGCTCGAAGATGTCGCGCAACTGGGCGTAGACGGCGGGCATCGCCTCTTCCATGGCGAGGCCCTTCGCACCCGCGGCCTCGCGGGCGGCGCGGGTGAGATGATCGGGCGTGCGGATGCCGGCGACCACATCCTCTCCTTGCGCGTTCACCAGATATTCGCCGTAGATTCGCTTTTCGCCGGTGGCCGGATCGCGGGTGAAGGCGACGCCGGTGGCGCTGTCCTCGCCCATGTTGCCGAACACCATCGCCTGCACGGTGACGGCGGTTCCCCAATCCTCGGGGATGGCGTTGATGCGGCGATAGACGCGCGCGCGATCGGATTGCCAGGAGCCGAACACGGCGGCGACGGCGCCGCGCAGCTGCTCCTTCGGATCCTGTGGAAAGGGCTTGCCGGTCTTGCGCTCCACGATCGCGAGATAGGTGTGGACCAGCGCCTTCATGTCTTCGGCCGAGAGAGCGGTGTCGAGCGCGACGCCGCGATCCTCTTTCAGAAGCTCCAGCGCCTCCTCGAACAGGTAATGATCGAGCCCGAGCACGACATCGCCATACATCTGCACGAAGCGGCGGTAGCTGTCCCACGCGAAGCGCGGGTCGCCGGAGCGGGTGGCGAGGCCTTCGACCGTTGCGTCGTTGAGGCCCAGATTGAGGACCGTATCCATCATGCCCGGCATGGACACGCGCGCGCCCGAGCGGACCGAGACGAGCAGCGGATTTTCCGGGTCGCCGAAGCGGGCGCCGGTTCCGACTGCCGTCTCGATATGCGTGAGACCTTCCGGCAGGGCCTCGACGAGGTCCTCCGGCAGGCGATTGCCGAGCCGGGCGTAGGCGGTGCAGAGCGGGGTGGGGATGATGAAGCCGGGCGGAACCGGAAGCCCGATGCCGGCCATTTCCGCGCAATTGGCGCCCTTGCCGCCCAGATGCTCCTTTCCCAGCGCGTGGCAGGAGGGCGCATCCCCACCGAAGGGCACGAGCAGACGTTCCGGCATCAGGGCTCTCCGTGGCAGATTTCTGGTTGCATCATCCGGCAAAACTGCCTGGGCCGGGTTCCGGGCAGGCGGCCTGCGGTTCCGGCGAAGCCCGCGACGGGTCCACGCGCCAGCACTGGTCGAAGACGGAGCAATGGCAGACCGACATGCTTACGCGCCCGGAATCGACGGCCACGCGGAGCGCCTCGGCTGCGGGGCCTGTGATCCGCAGCAGGTGCCGGTTCTCGCCCGGCGCAAACACGACTCCGGCCAAGGGGGCATCATCGCGAAGAAGCGGCAGGCCCAGCTGCTCAAGAAGCGCCGGCCAGCTTTCCAGCGGCTTACCGTCTTCTGTCATCCGCCCTCGACCTTCGAAAAATCGGCGACGAGATGCGCGGTGCCGCGCAGGCGCGAAAGCAATTTCAGGCGGTTGGCGCGGAGCGCCGCATCGTCCGCGTTCACGGTCACCTCGTCGAAGAAGCGATCGACCAGCGGACGCAAGGACGCGATGGCGCGCATGGCGGCTGCATAGTCCTCGGCGGCAACGGCCGCGGTGACGGAATGTTGCACCTGGACCAGCGCAGTGTCGAGCGCCCGCTCGGCAGGTTCGGCAAGGAGCGCGGAGTCAGGCTCGGGCGGGTAGGATTGGCCATCCTTCCCCTCCTCGATGCGCAGGATGTTGGCGGCGCGCTTGACGCCGGCCAGCAGGGCCTGGCCTTCGGCGGTGTCCACCATGGCCTGAAGGGCCTTCACGCGCGAGATGAGGCGGACGAGATCATCCTCGTCGCCGAGCGCGAACACGGCGTCGATCAGATCGTGTGGAACGCCCGCCTCGCGCTGCTGGACCTTCAGGCGATCGGCAAGGAAGTCCAACAGGGTGCGGGTGACGGCGCCGTCTCCGCTGGCGGGCTGCTCGGCCTGGGCGCGCTCGAACAGGGCGGCCTTGCCGAGGCGCAAGCCGTCGCGAAGCACCATCCCGATGAGCGACAGGGCCGCGCGCCGGAGGGCGAACGGATCGCGCGAGCCGGTTGGCGGCAGGCCCTGGCCGAAGAACCCGGTGAGGGTGTCGATGCGCTCCGCGAGGGCGACTGCGACGGGGACGCTACCCACAGGGACGGGCGCGTAGAACTGGCGAATGGCGTCAGCGATTTCCGGAGCTTCGCCCTGCGCCGTGGCGAGGTGGCCGCCGATGATGCCCTGAAGCTCCGGAAACTCGCCGACGGTGCCGGTGACGAGATCGGCGCGGGCGAGCCGGGCGGCGCGCTCGACCGTCTCGGGCGTGGCGCTGGGAAACTGGGCCGGGTGGGTTTCGACGAGCCAGCGGGCGAGGCTTGCGACGCGTTCAGCCTTCTCAGCGTAGGTGCCGAGCTTTTCATGGAAGACGATGCCGGCGAGTTTTTCCGCCTGCTTCTCCAGCGGCACCTTCAGATCCTGTTCCCAGAAGAAGCGGGCGTCAGCAAGGCGCGCGGCAAGCACGCGTTCGTTGCCGGCGACAATCGCCTTGCCGCCATCTGGCGCCTCGATGTTCGCAACGCACACGAAGGCGGGGGCGAGATTCCCCGCTCTGTCGCGGCAGGCGAAGTAGCGCTGGTTCGCCTTCATGGTGAGGGCGATGATTTCGGGCGGAACGGCGAGATAGGCCGGGTCGAACCGGCCGAGCAGCGGCACCGGCCATTCAGTGAGCCCGGCATTCTCGGCGACCAGCGCGTCGTCTTCCACCAGCATCAGCCCGGCATCTGCAGCGGCCTTGGCTGCGCCCTTGCGGATGATGGCCGCGCGGTCCGCTGCCGAGAGGAGCACGCGGGCGGTTCGCAACTGTTCTGCATAGCTGGCTGCGGATTGGAGGGTGATGGAGCCGGGCGCGAGAAAGCGGTGCCCGAAGCTGGTGCGGTCCGCAACAAGGCCGAGTGCCTGAAACGGAACCACCGTGCCATCGAGCAGCGCGACAATGCTGCGCAAGGGGCGAACCCAGCGCGGGCTGGCCGAGCCGGCGGAGCCTGCCCCCCAGCGCATGGATTTCGGCCAGGCGACGCCTTCGATCACCGCGGGCAGGTGTTCGGAGAGCACGTCGGCGGCAGGCCGGCCCGGCCGCTCGATCATTGCGAACAGGAAACGGCCCTTTCCGGTCTCCCGTTCCTCAAGCGCGTCGCGGGAAAGGCCGGTGGACTTCAGAAACCCGGCCAGTGCCGCCTCGGGCGCGTCGGCGCGCGGCCCGCGCCGTTCCTCGCTGGTGGCCACGCTTGCGTGCGGGAGGCCGTAGGCGAGAAGGGCGAGGCGGCGCGGGGTTGCGTGCGTTTCCACGCGTTCGGCCACGAGCCCGGCTTCGGCCAGCATTGCCGAAAACCGCTGGTGCAGCTGCGCCGCACCTGCCGCCTGCATGCGCGCCGGGATTTCTTCGGAGAAGAGTTCGAGCAGAAGCTCAGGCATCGGCCGTCTCGCGGGCGAGATGGCTGTCGGCGACCAGCTTCACGAGATCGCGGATGCGCAGGATATAGGCCTGCCGTTCGGCGACCGAGATGACGCCGCGCGCATCTAGGAGGTTGAAGAGGTGGCTGGCCCTGATCGCCTGGTCATAGGCGGGACGCGGAAGGCCGGCCTCCACCAGCGCGCGGCACTCCGCAGCGGCGCGGCGGAACCCCTCGAACAGCGCCTCGGTATCGGCCTTCTCGAAATTGTGCGCCGAGAATTGGCGCTCGTCGTCGAGGAACACCTCGCCATAGCTGAGCCCGGCGCTGTTGTAGGGGAGATCATAGACGTTCCCGATGCCCAATATGTACATCGCCAGCCGTTCGAGGCCGTAGGTCAGCTCGGCGGCAACCGGTGCGCAATCGTGCCCGGCCACCTGCTGGAAATAGGTGAACTGAGTCACCTCCATGCCGTTGCACCAGACTTCCCAGCCAAGGCCCCAGGCGCCGAGCGTCGGGCTTTCCCAGTCATCCTCCACAAGCCGCAGATCGTTGAGCCGGGTATCGATGCCGATGGCTTCCAGCGATCCGAAATAGAGATCGAGCACATCGTCCGGCGACGGCTTCAGGATCACCTGGAACTGGTAGTAGTGCTGCAGCCGGTTGGGGTTCTCGCCATAGCGGCCGTCGGTGGGCCGCCGGCAGGGCTGGACATAGGCAGCGCGCCACGGGCGCGGGCCAAGCGCGCGCAGCGCGGTGGCCGGGTGAAAGGTGCCTGCCCCCATCTCCATGTCGTAGGGCTGGAGGATCGCGCAGCCCGCATCGCTCCAGTAATGCTGAAGCGCGAGGATGATGTCCTGAAAGCTCTGGGGCGGGCGGGCAGTCACGGGGGAGGCGGTTAGCCGCTGCGCGGGCCGGGGGGAAGGGCAGTGGCCGCGGGCGGCCTACATCTCGCCGTGCGCGCGGTAATCGGCCTCGAAGCCCGAATTGTCCCAGACGAAGTTGGTGAAGCTCATGCCGATGGTGAGCGAGCGGCCTTCCACATGATGCCACCAGCCCACGGGGATGAACAATATCTCGCCGGGCCCGATCTCCGCCTCCTGCATGCCGATCTCGGGTGGCAGGCTGGTGTCTGCCCCGAAGCGGGAGAAGCAGTGCACATGGTTCTGCATCGCCGGGGTCTGTGTGGGGCTGACCAGCCGGACCCGCTTCACGCCGACGATGTTGAGCAGGAAGTTCTGCGTGAGGTCATGGTGCCAGGGGGTTACGGTGCCGCGCGGCCCCATCCAGAAGAAGCCGTCGCCCATGCGACTGGCCGTGAGATAGCCGGGGATCGGGCCGATGTCGGCCCAGAGCGGCGCCAGCGCCCTGCGGTTCACAGTCCCGTTGTTGGCGGTGATGTAGAACTCGTTGGTCGTCGGGTCGGCGCGCAGCCGGTCGAGCAGCTGGCCCCACGGGAGGCGCGTCTTGTGGGCGACCGAGTTCAGCTCGAACTCGGCATCGGCAGTGCGGCCGGTCTGCACCTCGACCTCGGTTTCCGGGGGCACAGTGCGGCCGAGATGGTCGAGCGACCAGAGGCGCATCGCCGGCCAGTGATCGATGAGACCGGTGAGGATCGCCGGACGCAGTGTGAGCCAGTGCCGATGGAAAAAGTCCTGCGGGTCGGGCGCGTGGAGGCGCGCGATCGCGTCGCCGCGCTGGCGCTCCAGCCGGGCGAGAATCGCGTGCAGCCACTCGCGCTTGGCGATCCGCGTCTCCATCCGCCGGGCCGCAGCGGCATAGGGGAGTGCCTGTTCCACCTCGGTGCGGGCGAGCGACGCATGGGCGCCCTTGCGAACGAGGCCGGCGACAATCTCGGCCGGAGTCGTGCCGGCGATGAGCGCGAGCGCAATTTCCGTGCGGGTGGAGTCGTCGAGCCGGGGGTCCGGGGCAATGGCGGCTGGACCGGCAGAAGGCGCAGGCGCGCGGATCCCAAGCGCGCGCAGGGGATCATCGGCTCGAAAGCCCGCCGGGGCGGGCGCGCCGGGCTTGCGCTGATCCAGCATGGGAGTGGGATGCGCCGGGATTGTTGCGGGTTCGTGACAGCCCCGGATGCAGCGCTCAGAGCCGCTCGTAGGGAAGCGAGAAGGTGTCGCAGGCAGCCGGATCGCCGGCCTCGAAGCCGATGGTGAGCCAGCGCACCCGCTGCGCGCTGGTGCCGTGGGTGAAGGCATCGGGCACCACCCGGCTGCCGGCCGCTTTCATGAGGGCATCATCGCCGATGGCGGCCGCAGCGCGCACGCCGTCTTCGAAATCGGCGCGATCGAGAATGTCGCGGTTGCGCGCGGCCCAGACGCCGGCGAAGCAATCCGCCTGGAGCTCGAGGCGAACGAGGGCCTGGTTCGCCTCTGCCCGATTGCGGGCGCGCTTCTGCAGCGCCTCGAACTGGCGCATGATGCCTGTGACCTCCTGCACATGATGGCCGACCTCGTGGGCGATCACATAGGCAGCTGCGAAATCCCCCGGCGCGCCGAAGCGGCGGCCGAGCTCGTCGAAGAAGCTGGTGTCGAGATAGACCCGCCGGTCCGCGCCGCAGTAGAAGGGGCCGGCCTGGGACGAGGCGGCGCCGCACGCCGAACGTACGCCGCCGGAGAAGAAGACGAGCGTTGGCGGGGGGTAGCGCTGGCCTTCGGCGGCGAAGATGGCGCCCCAGGTATCTTCCGTGGTGGCAAGCACCCGGGCGACGAACAGGTCGGTATTGGTCTGGAGGCTCGGCTGCGCCTGCTGGCCGCCCGGCAGTTGCGCCTGCTGGGTGGCGGGTGTCTGTGGCGGAGGTGGGTTCAGAAGCCCGCCGCCGAAGTTCAGGAACAGGAACAGCCCGGCCATGATGGCGATGCCGACGATTCCGAACTTGGAGAGAATCAGCGGCGCGAGCGCGGCAAACAGGCCGAGGCCCGGCCCGCCGCCCCCGCCGCCGGCGGGCGTGCGTTCCCCGCGCCGGTTCTCGATGTTGCTACTGGCGCGCTTGTCGTCGAGCCGCATGGACCGCCCTCCTGTTCTGATACCCTAGCGGCGATTTCCATGGCTGCCGAGAGAGGAAACACGCGCGGTTCTGAGCGGTTGGAGGAGGCCATTGCGTGCCCCATATGGGGGCCACAGCAACGACGGAGACATAGACCATGCGACACGCCCTGCCTGCCGCCGCCCTGCTGCTTGCGCCCGTTGCGGCGCTTGCCAATCCGCCCGTGGTGGCGTTCGAGGTGCCCGAGGATCGGGTACGGATAGAGACAGTCGTGCAGGGGCTGGAGCATCCGTGGGCGCTCGCCTTTCTGCCCGATGGGCGGATGCTGGTGACCGAGCGGCCGGGGCGGATGCGGATTATCGGGCGGGACGGGCGCTTGGGCCAACCGCTGGCCGGCGTGCCGCGGGTTGCAGCCTTCGGGCAGGGCGGACTGATGGACGTGGTGCTGCACCCGGATTTTCGCCGGAACGGGCTTGTCTATTTCACCTATTCAGCGGGCACGCAGGACGCGAATGCGACCGCGCTTGGCCGCGGCCGCCTTTCCGGCAACATGCTGACAGACGTGCGCGAACTGGCGCGCAACCCGGTGACCAAGGTGGGCGGGCAGCATTTCGGTTCGCGGCTGCAGTGGCTGCCGGATGGCTCGCTGCTGATGGCGGTTGGCGACGGCGGCAATCCCAACCCGCGCAACATGATCGATGGCCGCAACATTCGCGACCAGGCGCAGAATCCGCGCAGCTGGTTTGGTGCGGTGCTGCGGCTGACGGCGGAGGGCCAGCCGGCCGGGGACAATCCGGGCGCGGTTGACGCCAAGCGCGGCTGGGACCCGCGGGTGTGGACCATCGGCCACCGCAACATCCAGGGGCTGGCGTGGGATCCGCAGACCGGCAGCATCTGGGCGACCGAGCATGGTCCGCGCGGGGGCGATGAGCTGAACCGGCTGGGGCCGGGTGCCAATTATGGCTGGCCGGTGCTGACCCATGGCATCGAGTATTCCGGCGAGCCGATCACCAGCGAGCGTTCGCGGCCCGGGATGATGGACCCGGTTTCGGTCTGGACCCCCTCGATCGCGGCCTCGGGCCTTGCCGTCTATCGGGGGACGGCCTTTCGTGGCTGGGACGGAAGCCTGCTTGCGGGCGGCCTGATGAGCGAGGATGTGCGCCGGGTGCGGATCGGCGGCGATGGACGGCACGCGGGCGAGACCCGGATCCGGATCGGCGCGCGCGTGCGCGACGTGCGCGTGGGCCCCGACGGGCTCGTCTATGTTCTGACAGACGAGCCCGAGGGACGGTTGCTGCGGATCAGGCCGGCTGGCTGAGGGCGCGCTCGGCCCGGCGCCGGCGAAGCGCGGTTCCGACGAGGCCGAAGCCGGCGATCAGCAGCGCCCAGGTCGCCGGCTCGGGGATGACACCGGGGACACCGGTGCCGACAGATGCGATGACCTGAAGCCCCTGGCGGGCTTCCCGCGTGAACTGGTTGAAATCGCCGAATACGGCCAGCACAGCTTCGCCCGGCCCTGAAAAGTCGAAGCATCCACCCGCCAAACCCTGAACGCACCAGAAGGGCTGGCTGCTGCCGGGGTTGGGGGTCTGAATGAGGAAAAAGCCGTTAACGTCGAAGTCGAACAGCAGATCGGATGACGTCGCGGAGAGATTTGTTGCGGAGAGCGTAAAGCCGCTGTTGCTGCCGCTGAGCGGACCGAGGAGCGTGACGCTGTCCGGGCCTCTGGTTACGGTGATCGTCCAGTCGACGATGTTGGCCGATGCGAGAACGCCCAGCGTGCCGTCGGTGGAAATCGACAGCGCCACGGAGCCCGCGCCGACTGGCCGGCTGGCGACATAGGTGAGGGCGTCGGCGGGCGCCGCAAGGGCGAGCACGGCGATTGCCGGAAGTGCGAAACGAAGCATGATAGTTCCTCCCTGTTGCACAACTGAACCAGCAAATGCCGTGCCAATGGCTAAGCGACTGATGGCGCTGGCGCGCAAATTTCAGCAACGAAATATTTGTAAGCCATGCTTTACAGATTTCGAGGCATGACGCGTCACACAGCCGCCCGGCATCGGCTTGCCTTGGCTGCAAAAGACCCTAGGCGGAGAGGGTCGTCATGGACCCGATCAGGAACCCGTTCGCCCCCGGTGCGGGCAGCCAGCCGCCCGAGCTGGCCGGCCGGGACGAGCTGATCGAGCGCGCCGGCGTTGCGCTCGACCGCATGGCGATGGGGCGGCCGGCACGAAGCTTCATCTTCTACGGGCTGCGCGGCACCGGAAAAACCGTGCTCCTCGGCAAGATCCGCGCGGACGCCGAGGCGAGGCGGCTGCTGCCGGTGCGGATCGAGGCGCCGGAGGACCGATCGCTTCCAGCGCTGCTTGCCGGGCCGCTGCGCTCGGCGCTCCTGAGGCTGGACCGGATGGAGGCGGCGAAGTCGGGTGCGCGCAAGGCGCTGGCTGCGCTTGCCGGTTTCGTGAAGCTGAAGGTGAAATATGCCGACATCGAAGTGGGGGTCGATTTCGAGCCGCTGAAGGGGCTGGCCGATTCCGGCGACCTGGCGCTTGACCTCAGCGAACTTCTGCTGGCGATCGGCGAGGCGGCGCGGGAGCGGGGCACGGCGGTGATCCTGTTCATCGACGAGCTGCAATATGTGAGGGAAACGGAGCTGGCGGCGCTGATGGCGGCGCTGCATGCCGTCTCCCAAGCAAACCTGCCGCTGGGGCTGTTCGGGGCCGGGCTGCCGCCGCTGATCGGCCAGCTTGGCCGCGCCAAGAGTTACACCGAGCGTTTGTTCGAGTATGTCGAGGTGGAAGCGCTGGACGATGGCGCGGCCTGGAACGCGATCGTGATCCCGATCGAGCGCGAGGGGGAGGCGATCGAGCCGGATGCCGTGACCGCCATCATCCGGGCAACCCGTGGCTATCCCTACTTCCTGCAGGAGTGGGGCAAGCATGCCTGGGATCTCGCCTTTGCCTCGCCGGTGACGCTGCAGGATGTTGAGAATGCCGGGGTGGTGGCGCGCGCCGAGCTTGACCGCAGCTTCTTCCGGGTGCGGTTCGACCGGCTGACGCCTTCGGAAAAGCGCTACATGCGGGCGATGGCAGAGCTTGGGCCCGGCCCGCATCGATCGGCCGACATCGCCGAGCGAATGGGGCGCAAGGTGCCGCAGCTGGCGCCGATCCGCTCGTCGCTCATTGCCAAGGGCATGCTCTATTCGCCCGCGCACGGCGACACGGGCTTTACCGTGCCGATGTTCGACGAGTTCATGCGCCGGACGATGCCCAGCTTCTGACCCTCCTTGCGAGCAGGGCGATCAGGCCTGCGGTGGGTCGTCCTTGCGCAGCCGCGCCACCATCGACTCCGCCCATTCCTCGGCCCTGGCGCGGATTTCGGCGGCTCTGGCCTTCGCGTCTTCCGAGGCTCCGGAGAGGTCTCCGGACAGATCCTGGGCCTTGAGCTCCGCCTTTGTCCGCATCTCGGCGAGCTTCACCCGCGCGTCTGCAGTTGCCTCGGCGAACTTCGCGCGCGCCTCGGCGGATTCCTCTCCGGCCCTCGCGCGCAGCTCGTTGAAGCGGGTTTCCAGATCGGCCCCGATCTTCTTCAGGCCATCGAGCTCGTCGTCGGTGAGGTCATCCCACTTCGCCCGGGCCGCCGTGCTGAGATCGCTCCAGCCGGCCCTGATACGGTCCCACACCATGTCCGCCTCCTGCTTGTGATGCCCTACGCCCAAGTCTAGTCGGAAACCGTGACGCTTGGAAGGCGATTGTCATGGTGCGTGCCGGCTGCTGCTGCGGCGATGCTGCTGGCCGGCGCCGGGCCCGTGCGGGCGGAGGTGACGGAGTGTGACCGGCTGGCCGCCCATCCGTCTGATCCTGACCGCGTGGCGCCCGGCGTGGCCCAGCGCGATGTCGATCTGCCGGCGGCGATTGCCGCCTGCCAGGCAGCCGTCGAGGCCGATCCGGGCAATCCGCGGCTCAACTACCAGCTCGGCCGGGTGCTTGCCTATGCCGGCCGCGGGCAGGAATCGCGTCCGTTCCGGGATGCGGCGATTGCGGGCGATTATCCCCAGGCGCTGTTCGTTGTGGGCTTCATCACCCTGTTCGGCCTGAACGAGCAGCCGCAGGATAGCTGCCGCGCGGCCGATCTGGTGCGGCGATCGGCGCTGGCGGGCCGCCAGGCGGGCGAGATTGCCTTTGTCCACTGGGCGCTGGAAGGGCGCTTCGATGGCTGCCCTACGCCGCAGGACAGGGACGAGATGGCGCGATTCCTGCAATCGGCGCGGGACACCTCCGGCGGGGAGTTCTTCCAGGGGTTGTTGATCGACCGGCTGGAGGCGGACCTTCTGCGGCGCGACTAGGAGGCGCCGCGGCTGGCATCGGCAAAGGCGTGAAAGGCGCGGCGGATATGGCCGGCCATCACGCTTTCCGCCCAGCTGGCGTCGCCCCGGGCGAAGGCCTCGATCAGGGCTTCATGTTCGGCGTGCGACTGGCCAAGCTCGCGCGCGCCGTAGCGGACGGCGGTGCGGCGCACGACGGGCTGTTCGACGAGGCCCGCGATCATGGCGGCGAGGCGGGGGGACCGGGCCGCCTCGAGCACGGCGTCGTGGAAGGCACGGTTGGCGGCCAGGAACCCCTCCGTATCGCCGCGGGCAACCGCCTCCCCCAGCTGCCCGTTGCGGGTGCGGAGCCGGTCGAGCGCGGCTGCGTCGATGCGGGTTGCGGCGCGGGCGGCTGCATGGCCTTCGAGCATCGCGCGCAGCGCAAACATCTCTGCAATGTCGTCCATCGACCAGTCGGCGACGTAGCTGCGCTGTCCGTCCGTCCGCCGCACCAGATACTCGCGCTCGAGCCGCATCAGCGCCTCGCGCACAGGCGTGCGGGAGACGCCGCAGCGGGCGGCGAGCTCTTCCTCGCGAAGCGGCGCACCGGGCGGCAGCTCGCCACCGGCGATCAGCGCGCGGATTCGCGCATGGGCGGCGTCTGCGGCCTTGGGTGCGCGTGCCATCCCTTCTCCATACTTCTGGCAGCCTGTGGCAATGGCGCCACAGTGCACAGAATCTGGCCTTGGGGCCGTTCTGACCCCTCGACGGAGAGGAATTGTATACATTAGGAGCGTGGGCTTGCAACGTGGGGTGCGCGCCGCCCCGAGCGCCCGGCTGCAAGCGGCACCAGATCCGCCCGGACGCAACGGACTGAGGGGATCCGTGATGAACCAGGTTTCGCTTCGCAACGCCCTGCTTGCGACCGTTGGCGTAGCGCTTGTTGCGGGTGTTGCCCCGGCGGCCGCGCAGATGGATCCCGGCGACGAGATCATCGTGACGGCCAGGCGCCAGGCGGAGACGCTGCAGGACGTGCCGGCCTCCGTCTCGGTGCTGACCGAGCAGGCGATTGCCTCTGCTGGCGTCCGCAACGCCGAGGATATCTCGCGCCTGACGCCGGGCGTGACCATCGTCACCGGCACGGCCGAGGTGGGGGACACGCAGGTTAACATTCGCGGCCTCAACGGCGCGCGGGATGCCGAGCCGTCGGTCGCGCTCGTGGTGGACGGGATCCTGAAGACCAACACCGCCGCCCTGAACCAGGCGCAGGGCGATCTGGTGCAGGTGGAGGTTCTGAAAGGCCCGCAAGGCGCATTCTATGGCCGCAACGCCGCAGCCGGTGCGGTTATCCTCTCCACGCGGCGGCCGGGCGACCGGCTTGAAGGGCGCTTCCGCGCTGCGGCCGCCGAGGACAATACATGGGAGCTGTTCGGCTCCGTCTCCGGCCCGATCGGCGAAGGTATCGGGCTGCTTGTCAATGCTGAGTATCGGACAACGGACGGATATTATCGCAACACGGGGCCGATCGCCGAGGCGCGCGGTGCGACGGTGGACTATCAGGAAACGCTGACCATCGGCGCGCGGCTGATCATCGCCCCGGACGATTTGGGCGAGCTCGACATCAAGGGTCGCGTGACCAGGACCGACGCCGGCGCGATCGCGTTCAACGGCGTCTTCCAGTTGCCGAACTTCGCCGCGCTCAATCCGCTGTTCAACGAGGATGTGAACGCCCGGAACTTCGTGTTCCAGCCGAACATCCTGCCGCTCAACCGCCAGCGCGGCGAGGATATCTCCGTGCGCTTCACCCGCGATCTGTGGGGTGGCGCGATCACCGCCTGGGTGGCGTATTCCAATGTCCGCCAGGACCTGTCGGCCGACGGAACCTCGGGCGCCTTTGGCTTTTTCAACGCCGACGGGCCGTGCCGCGCCTCTGTGAGCGATCTCAACGCTTCCGGCTTCCAGCTGCCGGCGCCGCAGTTCCTCGGCGAAGTGCCGGATTCGAGCCTGTTCGTGCCCAACGGATCGCTGTTTGGCCCCTATACGCCGACGCTGTGCGACGGAACGCAATATCAGGTGCGGAACCAGTCCGACATTTCCGCCGAAGTCCGGTGGTCGTCAGACCCGGATCAGCCGCTGCGCTGGCAGGTGGGCGCCTACTGGCTGGAGATCGACCGCGAGGTGGGCGTGAACCTGGCCATCGACCGCGGCTTCGGGGTGATCCGCGAGCTGTTCACGACCGATCCGCGCAACCCGACCGAGCAACTAGTGCATGACCAGTTCGATACCCGGGTGCTGGCAGGCTTCGGCGCGATCGACTGGGACGTTTCCGAGCAGTTCACCGTGAACCTTGCGCTTCGCTATGACAATGAGCGGCGGCGGGTGACCAACCTGGTGCCGCCGGGGGCGCGCACGCAATATGTGGATTTCGACGGCCCTCCGTTCGAGGGGAATGCGCCGCTCAATCCGGGCCTGCTGTTCGGGCCGATCCTGCCCAAGACTCGCACCTTCGACCAATGGCAGCCCAAGGTGTCGCTGGCGTGGAAGCCGACGCCGCAGGTCACCGTCTTTGGCAACTGGGGCATCGGCTTCAAGGCAGGCGGATTCAACAACCAGGGCAGCCGCGCGACGATCGATCTCAACTTCAACGGACCGCTGGGAACCAACATCCAGATCTTCGACGATTTCGAGAAGGAGACATCCTCCGCCTTCGAGGGGGGTTTCCGGGTCACCTCGGCCGACGGCCGCTTCTCGGTCTCGGGTGCCGGCTATTACACCCAGGTGACCGATATGCAGTTCTTCGAGTTCTTCGTCGGCACCTTCGGGCTGCTGCGGGTGGTTTCCAACATCGACAAGGTGGATCTCTGGGGTGCGGAGCTTGCAGCGACGGCCCGGATCACCGACTGGTGGCGGGTGGATGGCGCGGTCAACCTGACCGAGAGCGAAATCAAGCGGAACTCGGCGCGGCCTGCCACGGTCGGCAACAAATCGCCCTATACCGCGGACTATACGGTGAACCTGGGGACCTCCATCGACGCGCCGCTGGGTGGCGACTGGGCGTTCACGGCACGGGCGGACCTTCGCATCACGGGCCCGACCTGGTTTTCCACGGTGCAGGCGCAGCAGGGCCCGACGCTGTTCACGGCCATCCTGCCCCTTGCCGGGCTTCCCGCGGAACTGGGGACAGGGGATTTCACCCTCTCCCGCCGCGACAGCTTCACCATTCTCGACCTGCGCGCCGGTGTGCGCTGGCGCGACCTGTCGCTGACGGCCTTCGCAACCAACGTCACCGACGAGCGCTGGCTGGCAGAAGTGATCCCCGCGCCGGAGTTTGGCGGCGCGTTCGTTTCCCCCGGAAGCCGGCGCCGCATCGGCGCGGAGATCCGCTTCCAGTTCTGAGCCGGACGGCTTCCGCGTTGCGGGAAAGTCACAGCTGACGCCCCACGTGCACATGCTGGGCGCTTCGATGTTGCGCACCTGCCGTTACTGATGCAGCACTTTTGCAATCAGGGCCCGCAACGAACGGGATTTGGGGCTGGGAGGCCCCTGGGGAGGACAGGATGATGGCACCGACGGTGCGTATGGCGCTTTGCCTGACAGCCAGCGCGATGGCGCTTGGAAGCGGTTCCGTGGCATTTGCGCAGGGCCAGGACGAGCGGGCGGCCGCGCCGGAGCTTGGCGGCGAGATCATCGTGACGGCAACCCGGCGCGCGCAGGCGCTTTCGGACGTGCCCATCGCGGTTTCGGCGATTTCCGGCGAGCAGCTCGAGGCTTCTGGCGTGACCGACATCCGGGCGCTCAACCAGCTGGCGCCGTCGCTCCTCGTTTCCGGCGCGACCTCGGAGGTCAACTTCACCGCCCGCATCCGCGGCGTGGGAACGGTGGGCGAGAATCCCGGCCTCGAAAGCTCGGTCGCCCTGTTCATCGATGGTGTTTATCGGTCGCGGACCGGGACTGGCCTGTCTGACCTTGGCGAGATCGAACGCATCGAGGTGCTGCGCGGGCCGCAGGGCACGCTGTTCGGGCGCAATGCCTCGGCGGGTCTCATCAATATCATCACCAAGGGGCCGGAGTTCCGAACCGGCGGCGGTGTCGCGCTTACCTATGGCAACTACGACAACAAGCGCATCGAGGGGAATGTGAACCTGGAGGCCGTTCCCGGCCAGCTCGCCTTCCGGCTCGATGGCCTGTGGCACGATCGCGACGGCTACATCGAGGACGTGATCGTGCCCGGGCGCACCTTCAACGACCGCAACCGCTGGATGGTGAAGGGGCAGATGCTCTGGGAACCGAACAGCGATGTGACGCTGCGGCTGATCGGCGACTATTCAAAGCGCGACGAGCAATGCTGCGCCGCGCCCTACCTGCCGGCGCGCAATGTCATCCGCACCCCGTCGGGCGCCATCGAGTTCCGGCCCAACTCGCTGCTGCCGCTGCTGACAGCGCTGGGCGCGCGCATCCCCTTCGGCGACCCGTTCGAATACAAGGTCGCGATTTCGCCCGATGCCGGCTATCGCGCAGAAGGCAGCGACTGGGGCCTTTCCGGCGAACTGACCTGGCGCTTCGCCAACGCCAGCCTCACCTCGATCACCGCCTACCGCGATTTCGAGAATGCCCAGGGGCAGGACACCGACTTCAACAATCTCGACATCTGGAAGCGCACCGACCTGCAGCGCCGGTTCCGCACCTTCAGCCAGGAAGTGCGCGTCCAGGGCTCGGCCTTCGACGACCGTCTCGACTGGCTGGTGGGTGGCTATTTCGCCAACGAGAAACTGCGCGTCTCCGATGACCTGCGCTACGGTCCGTTCTACGCAACATATGCCAACTGCCTGGTGGCGGCCGGCGCCTTTCCGCAGTTCCTGAACCCGGCGTCGCCCACCTGCCTCAATCCGAACCCGGTCTTTCCCGGCTATGACGCGCTTGCTGATCTCTTGGGCGTCGCGCGGCTCGGCGGCACCGGCGTGGCCGGCGGCGGCTTCTTCAAGCAGGAAAGCCGCAACTTCGCCTTCTTCACTCACAATGTGATCGACATCATCCCCGACACGCTCTCGCTGACGCTGGGTGCGCGCTACACCAACGAGCGCAAGGAACTCGACAGCGTGTTCAACAACAACAACACGCTGTGCGCGGCGCTCAGGAACGCCGCCTCGCCGCTGGCGACCTTGCCCTGCGTCATCAACGGAACCGCCGGCCCCGGCTTTGCCAAGGGAACGCCCGGCACGATCCGGAAGGAGGAAGAGTTCACCGGCACCGTGGTGCTCAGCTGGAAGCCCGACCGCGACTGGCTGGTCTATGGCTCCTGGGCGCGCGGTTACAAGGCCGGCGGCTTCAACCTCGACACCT
>JBKBXK010000007.1:21621-22568 GCA_046314095.1 Thermaurantiacus sp.
CGATGCGCCCTGCAACCCGGCCGCTGGAACCCCGGCGCAGCAGGCGGCCTGCCAGGCGCAGCTTGCGCTTCCCGCTGGCCGGCCCGGCAATGCGCGGCCCGAACCCGAGGACCTCCAGTTCGAGGCGGAAACGGTCAACTCCTACGAGTTCGGCGTGAAGTTCACGCAGCCCATGTTCACCGCCAACCTCGCGGTCTTCTACTCGCGCTTCTCCGATTTCCAGCTCAACACCTTCAACGGCGTGAACTTCGAGGTGACGAACGTCCAGGCCTGCCGGGATTCGCTCGGCGGAGCGGACCAGGATGGGAATCCGCTGACGGGCGCCTGCGCGCCCGACCGACTGAAGCCGGGCGTGACCGCCAGGGGCTTCGAGCTGGAAATGTTCTTCCGCCCCATGCGCGACGTGAACATCACCGCCGGCTTCACCTATGCGGACACCAAGTACAGCCGCGACCTTGTTGGCACCGGTGGCCGGCCGCTGGCACCGACACTTGCGGTGCTGCCCGGCAAGAATATCTCCAACGCCCCCAAATACGTGGTCTCCGGATCGGTTGGATGGAACCCGGAAATCACCGACAACGGCATGCGCGCGCTCTTCTATCTGGACTATCGCCTGCAGGACAATGTGAACACCGGCTCCGATCTCTTCGTGGAGAAGGTGCAGGAGGCCTATGTCGTCTTCAACGGCCGGGTCGGCCTGCAGGGGCCGGACCGCCGCTGGTCGCTCGAGTTCTGGGGCCAGAACCTCTTTGACAAGAAATATTTCCAGATCGGTGCCAACGCCCCGCTGCAGGGTGGAGGGTCGCTCAGCACGGTGCAGCTCGGCAATGTGGCCAGTGCCAACCAGCTGTTCATCGCCTTCCCAGGCGAGCCACGCATGTTCGGGGTAACAGGCCGCTTCCGCTTCTAGAGCAACATGCGTCGGGGGGGGTGGCAACCCGGGGACC
>JBKBXK010000008.1:0-21992 GCA_046314095.1 Thermaurantiacus sp.
ACGCTGGCGGTAATCCTTGCCGGTGAGCTTGCTTCCGCGACAGCGGGGTTGCCTGCTCCTGCGGCAGACGCGGTGCGCGCCGGCGCCGCTGCCGCCGGCTTCGAGCCGCGCGCTGGCGAAACGCTCACGCTCGTCAACGCAGGCGGCTTCACCCGCATCCGGCTTTATGGTGCCGACGCCCGCGCCGATGTCGCGAAGCTCCACGAACTCGGCGGGCGGATCGGGCAGGATACGCTGCATGATCGCGGACCAGTTTCGATCGTCAGCGGCGGGCTGATTGCTGAGAGAGCGGATCTGGCCGCGGAGCTCGCCGTCGGCTTCGGAATGGGCGCCTATCGGTTCGACAGGTATCAGACCCGCAACCGCCGCATTCCGCCGACAGATGCCGTCACCCTCGTTGCCACAGATGCCGCTGCATCACAGGCTCGCTGGAACGCGGAAGGCCGACACATCGTCGAGGGCGTCACCTTCGCACGCGACCTCGTCTCGGAGCCGGCCAACATCATCTACCCGGAAAGCTTCGTGGAGCGGACCCGGGCAGCCTTCCGCGGCGTGCCGAATGTCTCGATCGAGGTGCTCGATGTGGCAGCGATGCAACGGCTGGGCATGGGCGGCATCCTGTCCGTCGGCCAGGGCTCGGCGCGCCCGCCGCGCATCATGGTGGTGCGCTATCGCGGCGCGCCCGGCACACCTGTGGCGATCGTGGGCAAGGGCGTCACCTTCGACACGGGAGGCGTTTCCATCAAGCCGTCCGCCGGCCTGTGGCGGATGAAATATGACATGTCGGGCGCAGCGCGCGTGATGGGCGCCGCCCTTGCCACTGCGAAGCGTGGCGCACCGGTGAACCTGGTGGCAGCCGTCGGCCTTGCCGAGAACATGGTGGATGCGAATGCGACCCGGCCGGGCGACGTGGTGCGGACGATGAACGGGCAGACCATGGAAATCATCAACACCGATGCCGAGGGCCGCGTCGTCCTCGCCGACACCAACCAGTATGTCGCCCGGCAGGATCGGCCGTTGGCGCTTGTGAACATGGCGACGCTCACAGGCGCAGCCGCAGCCGCCTTCGGGCCGGAGTTTGCAGCCATGTTCGCGCGCGACGAGGAGCTTGCGACGCGGCTCAACGCTGCCAGCTCCGCAAGCGGCGACGCTGTCTGGCGGATGCCACTCCATCCGAACTATGCGGCGCGCATCCGCTCGAAGATAGCCGATGTGATGAACGCCGTCGAAGGCGGTCAGGCGGGCGCGAGCACGGCGGCCCACTTCATCGGCTTCTTCACGCCCGAAGAGGTGCCGTGGGCGCATCTCGACATCGCCGGCGTTGCCTGGCGGATGAGCCCCACCCCTATCGATCCCGAAGGCGCTTCGGCCTTTGGTGTGCGGCTGCTGCATGAGTTTGTCCGGGGATATGAAAGCCGGTAGGAGGACGGCCCGGCGTTGCCCTAATCGCCCTCGCGCCGGCTGTCTTCCAGCTGCAGGCCGTGCCGCTTCAGCATCGGGAACTGGGCGAGCACGAAGACGAAGGTGAGAAGGCTGTCGCCCCACACCTTGAAGTGCACCCACATCTCTTCGGTGGTGAATCGCCAGAAGAACTCGTTGAGCCCGGCGAGGATCGCGAAGAAGATCGCCGCCCGCACGGCCAGGATGCGCCAGCCCTCGGGAGAGACGCCGGGCATGGCTCGGCCCATGATGGCCTGCACATAATTGCGCCCGCGCAGGAGCCCGAAGGTCAGCACGCCCGAGAAGACCAGGAACACGAGCGTCGGCTTCATCTTGATGAACAGATCGTCCTGAAGCCAGAGCGTGAGGCCCCCCATCACCGCGATGAGGATGCCCGAAAACCAGAGCATCGCCGGGATGTGGCGGGTCAGCAGCCATGCCGCTGCCATTGCGACCGCGGTCGCAGCCATGAAGGCAGCGGTGGCGACAAAAATGTCGAACCGGTTCCAGGCAACGAAAAAGATGATGAGCGGACCGAAATCCACCAGCAGCTTGCGCCAGCCGGCAAGCTCCTTTCGCACAGGCGCAGTCGCACTTTCCGGCTGCATCAACTGTCTGCTCCCGTCAGTGCCCGCGCGTAGGCGCGCGGATCGAATGGGCGGAGATCGCCCAGCTGCTCCCCAACCCCGATCGCGTGAATCGGCAGCCCGAACTTTTCCGCGGCCGCCACCAGCACGCCGCCGCGCGCCGTGCCGTCGAGCTTGGTCATCACGAGGCCGGTGACGCCGGCGACGTCCTGAAAGACCTCGATCTGCGAGAGCGCATTCTGGCCGGTCGTGGCGTCAAGCACCAGCACCACGTCGTGCGGCGCCCCGGGATGATGCTTGCCGAGCACCCGTTTCACCTTGCCAAGCTCGTCCATCAGCGCCGTCTTGTTCTGCAGCCGCCCGGCGGTGTCGACCAGAAGCACGTCGCGCCCCGACTGCCAGCTCTGCGTGACGGCATCATGGGCGAGACCAGCCGCGTCGCAGCCCGTCTTGCCGGAGACGACCGGCACATCCAGCCGATCCGCCCAGGTCTTCAACTGCTCCACCGCCGCGGCGCGGAAGGTGTCGCCGGCAGCGAGGATCACGGCATAGTCATCCTCCTGGAAAAGATGCGCGAGCTTGGCGATGGTGGTGGTCTTGCCCGTGCCGTTGACGCCCACCACCAGCACCACGTGCGGGCGCGGAAACGCCGTGACCAGAAGCGGCTTCGCAAGGGGAGCAAGGATCGACTCGATTTCGTCGGCTGCCACCTCGCGGACGCGGCCGATGTCGATCGGTCCGGACAGGCGCACCTCGCCCAGCCTTGCGACGATCCGGGCGGCCACGGCCGGGCCCAGATCAGCCGCGATCAGCGCTTCCTCGACGCCCTCCAGGTCCTCGGCCTCGATCCGGCCACCGCCAACCAGAAGGGAGAGATTGTCGCCGAGCTTGTCAGTCGACCGCCGCAGGCCAGCCTGCATGCGGCTGAGCCAGCCTTCCCGCGTGGTGACACTGGCACTCATTCCGCAAGCTGCTCCCGTTCAACGCGGTCCGGACGGGCGATCACCCGCGCGCCCCGCGGGCGGGCGCTGGCGAAGCGCACGAAATGGCCCTGGGGTGCAATGCCCCGAGCGCCCTCGCTCACCACTTCGACCGGCAGGCCTGGA
Organism: Thermaurantiacus sp.; assembly: GCA_046314095.1. GTDB lineage: Bacteria > Pseudomonadota > Alphaproteobacteria > Sphingomonadales > Sphingomonadaceae > Thermaurantiacus. Next base: position 3,134 of record JBKBXK010000008.1, read on the forward strand.
AGGCGCTCCAGCCAGCGACGGCGGTGCTCCGCGGCAACCTCCCGAAGCTCCGCCGCGCGCGCGCGGGCAAGCGCGGGTGGCACCTGCGGCATGCGCGCCGCCGCCGTTCCGGGCCGCGGCGAGTAGGGAAAGATGTGGGCATGAACGATGTCGCAGGCCCCGACGAGCGCGAGACTGGCACTGTGCGCAGCCGCACCCTCGGTCGGGAAGCCGGCGATGAGATCGGCGCCTATCGCGATTTCCGGACGCAGCATTTTCAGCCGCTCGACAAGACGGACGGCATCGGCCGGCGCGTGCCGACGACGCATGCGCTTCAGCATCAGCGGATCGCCAGACTGCAGCGAGAGATGGATATGCGGCATCAGGCGCGGCTCGGTGAAGGCCTCGAGAAGTGCGCCGTCGCCGTCGACCTCGGCGCAATCGAGCGACGAGAGGCGCAGGCGGGGCAGGTGCGGCACCTGCACGAGGATCGCCTGCACCAGATCGCCCAGGCGGAACATGCCGTCGGAATAGCTTGTCGTGTCGATCCCGGTCAGCACGAGCTCGGCAACGCCGGCGTCTGCCATGCGGGCGACTTCCCCAACCACGGCTGCAAGTGGCCGTGAGCGGGAAGGGCCACGCGCGAGCCGCGTCACGCAGAAGGTGCAGACATGGTCACAGCCATCCTGCACCGCGAGAAAGCCTCGGGAGAGCAGCGTCTCGCCCCAGTTTGCCCGGCCCAGTTTCGCGGCGTTCGGCACCAGGCGGACGGGAAGGTCGCGGAACCGGTCCGGTGCGATCGTGGCGGCGCAGCCGGTCAGCACCACCGCGCCGCCCGACCGGGCAGCAGCGCGTGCAGCAGCACGGGCAGCGCGCACGGCCTCCGCCGTCACCGCACAGCTGTTGATGACCGTTGCGCCCTCGCCCCAGCGACGGGACAGGGCATCGGCCTCGGCAAGATTGCTGCGGCACCCGTGGGTGATGACGGTTGCACGCCCGCTCACAATTCCACCTCGCCGCGAAAGACCTGCTCGACCGGGCCTCCCATCAGGATCTGCCCATCGGCCCGTTCCGACACGAAGAGCCTGCCGCCCGGCATCTCAACCTCCGCAGCATCGTCAACCAGCCCCTTGCGCCGCGCAGCAACAAAAGCCGCGCACGCGCCGGAGCCGCAGGCGAGCGTGAGGCCGGTGCCACGCTCCCACACGCGGACCCGAAGCCTGCTGCGTCCCAACACTTCGACGATTTCCACATTCACCCGCTCCGGAAACAGCGGATCGGCCTCGATCTCGGGGCCCAGCGTCTCGAGAGGCACGCCCTCGACATCAGTCACGAAGAAGACGGCATGCGGATTGCCCATCGAGAGCGCGACCGGGCGCGCCAGTTCGCCCCAGGCAACCGGCATGTCGGCGGTGTCCATCGCGTAGGCGAGCGGCACTTCTTCCCAGGCGATGCGGGGCGCGCCCATGGCGATCATCCGGTGCTCCCCGCCCACCACCTCCAATATCCCGCGCGCCGTCTCGATGCGGCGCGCGCCCGTGAGTGCTGCAACGCAGCGGGTGCCATTGCCGCAGGCCCCGCTCTCGGTTCCATCCGGGTTCCAGATGCGCAGATAGAGGTCTGCCGTTGCGCTCGGCTCCAGGCGGAACAGCTGATCGCAACCAATGCCCCGGTGCCGATCGGCAAGCCGCCGCACGGCCGCTGGTTCGAGCGGAACCTCGGCCGTACGGGCGTCGAAGATGACGAAGTCATTCCCCGCCCCGTGCATCTTGACGAATGGCGTGGGCATCGCACGCGAGATAGGCTCCGTCCCGGTTGCTGTCCACCGTGCGACCGCTTGCCCGCACACGCCCAAACCGCTAAGCCGCGCGACTTTCTGGCCGGTGACGAGGCAGGACAAGGCGCATCATGGCAACCGCCCACCGTGTTGAGGACGATCCGGCTTTGGAAGTGGTGGCCGTGCTGGCCGAGGCGTTGATGCTGCGGCCGGAGGCGGCAGCGACGCTTGACTCGCGGTCACCGCTGTTTGGCCATGTTCCGGAGCTCGACAGCATGGCGGTGGCAACCGTGCTCACGGCGCTCGAGGATCGGTTCGGCATCCTTATCGACGATACGGATGTAAGCGCCGAAATCTTCGAGACCGTTGGTGCTCTGGCGTCTTTCGTTGCTGGAAAGCGAAGCGGCACCTGACCGCCGGCGTGGCCAAAAGCCTTTGACAAGACGGGCGCGCACCACCATATGCGCGGCCCGCTGCCCCAAGGGACTTCCACCGCAAGGCAGCTTCATCGCCAACTGCTTTGTGGAGGTCCCTTGAGTTGCAGGATTATCATAACGCGCTGGGGGTAGCGCTCGGGCTTGCGCCTTCGGAGCCCGTGACTCTCGTTCGCCCGCATGCCGCGACAGCCGCCGCACGCTTCTTCGTGGAGCGCTTTCCGGGCCGCAGCCTCTACGCGGTGAAGGCCAATCCTTCGCCGGGGCTGCTGCGCGCGCTCTGGGACGGTGGAATAAGGGCGTTCGATGTCGCCTCGATCGCCGAAGTGCGCCTGGTGCGCGAGACGCTCGGGCCTGCGGCCGAGCTTGCCTTCATGCACCCGGTGAAAGCGCACGAGGCGATAGTCGAGGCCTTTCACGAACATGGCGTGAGGATCTTCTCGCTCGACACGCACGAGGAGCTGGAAAAGATTGTTGCGGCTTGCGCCAGCGATGGCGTGCCGGCAACCGATCTCACGCTTTGCGTGCGACTGCGCGTCTCTTCGGCCCATTCGAAGCTGAGCCTTGCCTCCAAGTTCGGGACGTCCGTTGCCGAGGCGCCTGCGCTTCTTGCCGCTACCCGGCAGGCCGCGGACGCGCTTGGTGTCTGTTTCCACGTCGGCTCACAGGCAATGAGCCCGCAGGCCTATGCCGACGCGCTCGCCTTCGCACGCGCGGCAATCGTCGAGGCAGGAGTCACGGTTGATGTCGTCGATGTCGGCGGCGGGTTCCCGTCGCGATATCCCGACATGGAGCCGCCGCCGCTGGAAGCCTATTTCGAGGTGATCCACAGACAGTTCGAAGCGCTGCCGATCTCCTATTCCGCCGAACTCTGGTGCGAGCCGGGCCGGGCCCTTGCCGCCGACTATGCCAGCGTCCTTGTCCGCGTGGAGAAGCGGCGCGGCGACCAGCTCTACATCAACGACGGCGCCTATGGCTCGCTGTTTGATGCCGCCCATGTCGGCTGGCGCTTTCCGGTGCAGCTGGTTCGGCAGCGGCCCAGCCGGGCGCGCGACATGGAGTTCGCCTTCTATGGACCCACCTGCGATGACATGGACCATATGAAGGGGCCGTTCGAGCTTCCAGCCGACATCGCGCCCGGCGATTTCGTCGAGGTGGGACAGCTCGGCGCCTATGGGCAGGCCATGCGCACGGGCTTCAACGGCTTCGGGACAGGCGCGACCATTGTCGTCACCGACGAGCCGATGCTGTCGCTGATTCCCGGCGCCGGGCAGGAACCGTTGCCGGACAATGTCACGCGGCTGTTTGCCCGCCGCGCCGGCTGACCCTAAACGGTCACCGAACATCGGCAGAACATGCGTTGCCCGGCCGGGCAGCGAACAGCCTGAGGCACGAGGAGCCCATGGACGAGACCCGCATCAACGACAGCCGCAAGCAGGAGCTCCTGTCGAAGACGGTTGAGCATATCGACATCCGCAGCTTCGACGCGCGGCCCATCATCGATCAGATGGGCCACATGAGCTTCACCTCGCGCGACCTTGCGCGGGCGACCCGCATCTACAACCAGATGCTGGAAGACGAGGACGCGACGATCTTTCTCGTGATCGCGGGCTCGACGTCGGCGGGCGGCTGCATGGATCTTTATGCCGAGCTTGTCCGCTCCAACATGGTCGATTGCGTGGTTGCGACCGGCGCCACCATCGTGGACATGGATTTCTTCGAGGGCATGGGCCACAGACACTATCAGGCCCTTGAAATCCCTGATGATAATGTTCTGCGCTCGCTCTACATCGACCGTATCTACGATACCTATATCGACGAGGAGGAACTGCAGAAGACCGACCACACCATCGGCGACATCGCCGATGGGCTTCCGCCCGGCCCCTACTCCAGCCGCGCCTTCATCCGCGAGATGGGGAAATGGCTGTCCGAGCATGGCCGCAAGGACAACAGTCTCGTCAAGCTCGCCTACGAGCATGACGTGCCGATCTTCTGCCCGGCCTTCGTCGATTCGTCGGCCGGCTTCGGCCTCGTGCGCCACCAGGTGGAGCGCATGCGCGAGGGCAAGCCCTATCTGATGATCGACGCGGTCGCGGACTTCCGGGAACTCACCCAGATCAAGATCGAGGCGGGGCCGACCGGCCTTCTGATGATTGGCGGCGGCGTGCCGAAGAACTTCGTGCAGGACACCGTCGTATGCGCCGAAATCCTCGGTCACGAGGATGTGGAAATGCACAAATACGCAGTCCAGATCACGGTTGCGGACAGCCGCGACGGTGCCTGCTCCTCTTCGACGCTTCAGGAAGCGGCAAGCTGGGGCAAGGTGCAGACGGTGCTTGAGCAGATGGTGTTCGCAGAGGCCGGCTCGGTGATGCCGCTCCTCGCTTCGGACGCCTGGCACCGCGGGGCGTGGAAGAACCGGAAGCCGCGCCGCTGGGCGAAACTGTTCGACACGGAGTAGAAGAAGGCGCCGTCCTGTTGCTGCCCGGCCAAAGGCGGAACCTCGGTCGCCGGCGCTCAGCCTGCCTCGTACTTCCAGTGCAGCTTCTTGTCTTCGGCGATCTGGTCTGTGGCCTGCGCGATACGGCGCGCGCGCGTTGCAGCCTGCCTGGCCGTCGTGATCCACTCCAGATACTCGCGCTGGGCCCCCGGCGGCATGGCATTGAAACGGTCTCGCACACCGGCACTGGCCAGTGACGCGGCAAAATCGTCCGGCATGGCGATCGGCGCCTTGTCATGTTTCTGGAAGGGGCTTGCCTTCACGCCAGCCTCAACGAGCGCAACAGCCTGCCCCACCATCTCCGCAAAGGCCTCTTCGTCGGGCAGATCCGCAAGCGACGTCAGGCGCCCGAACTGGCCCATGCCCTCCTTGGGGCCTTTGTCGACAGACGAGGCTTCCAGATGCCAGAAGGAGAGCGCGCAATGCGCCTTGAAGGCTGCCATGTTGGCCACCTGCCGGCCCTTCCAGACAAAGGTCGGCATCCGCCACTTGATGTCTTCGACAATGCCCGGCGCGGCCGCGTGCATGCGGCGCCGGATCTCGGCCAGTAGCGGTCGCGCGAACGGCTGCGCGGCTGCGATATAGGCGGTCACGCGGGGATCCTCGGTCATCGCTTTTCCCTCCGGAACAAGGCGACAAGCTCCACATGCGTGGACCAGCGGAACTGCGCAACCGGCCAGAGCTGAACGAGCGTGTAGCCGCCACCCACAAGCCGCTCCGCGTCGCGGGCGAAGGTGGCCGGGTTGCAGGAAACCGCAACCGCAACCGGCACCCGAGAGCGCGCCAGTTCCTCTGTCTGCGCTTTGGCGCCCGCGCGGGGCGGATCGAATACGACCGCATCGAAACGGTCAAGCTCGACTGCGGTCATTGGTTTTCGAAACAGGTCGCGATGCTCGGTGGTGATCTGCCGACCCGTCATCCGCGCGGCGCGCTCGAGCGCGGCGACTGCTCCGCCTGCGCCTTCGACCGCATGCACCCGCGCGTCGGAAGAAAGTGGCAGCGCAAAGGTACCGAGGCCGGCGAACAGGTCTGCAACCCGGTGTGCCGCGCTGCAAGCTGCGGATACGGCGGCCACGAGCGCTGCTTCTCCGTCTGCCGTTGCCTGCAGGAATGCACCGGGTGGCAGCGGCACCGCCACCCCTCCAAGGCGGATCGTCGGCGGCTCTGGCGCCCAGAGCGTTTCGAGGCCCAGCGGCCCCGAAATGGAGAGGCGTGCGGCGCCGTGGGCACGGGCAAACGCGATGAGCGCCTCCTGCTCCGCCAGCCGCTCGCTCCCGAGATCAGTCAGAACAAGGTCGACGCCCTGGTCGACACGCGTCATCGCGATCGAGACGGCACCGCGCGCGGGCAGCCGCGGTTCGAGCAGGCGGCGGATCGGGGGCACAAGCGCAAACAGGCACGGATGCAAAACCGGGCACTCGCCCAGATCGACAAGCTCGTGCGCACCCTGACGACTGTAGCCAAGGTGCACACCTCCGGCTTTCCGAGCTGCCCGCAGGGTCGCGCGTCGGCGCGTACCGGGCGGAGAAAGATGCACCGGCATGGTCTCCCGCGGGGTGATCCCGAGCGCCGCAAGCGGCCTCAGACAGCGCTCGCGTGCGAACTCCGCCAGGACGGCCTCGCCCGCATGCTGGATCTGGCAGCCGCCGCAGATGCCGAAGTGGCGGCAGGGAGGCGTCACACGGTTCGGCCCCGGCTGGACGGTTCCATCCGGCAGCAAACGATCGCCCGGAACCGCGCCGGGAACGAAGCGCCCGTCACCCGTCACACCGTCACCGCGCGCACCCAGCGCCTGCACCTCGGCACCCGTTCCCACCGTCGAGGACTTGAGTTTGCCCATGCTTCCCGCAATAGGCCCCTCACATGCGCATGTCCTCCCTTGCCGCGATTGCTCTGGCCCTGCTGGTGGCGGGCTGCGCGGCCTCGCCGCTGTGGGTGGAGAACAGCCAGCGACGCTGGAGCGGAGCCGAGATCCCCCGCGACGCACGCGGCGAGCCGATCTTCGAGAAAATCCGCGCGCCAGCGGGTGCCCATGGGGTTGCGACAGCGCGCAGCTGGACTCCCGCTCCCACCCCGCTCGCCGAGGGCGATGGCGACCCGGAGCCGGAAGCCGGGACGCCTTGGCCGCGCTGACGCGCCGCTAGGCAGGGTGCTGGGCCTCGGCTATTGACGATGGCGATGCCCGGAGCCGCTGCATGCCATTCCTGAAGACCGTCTGGAAGATCATCGTTGGGGTGAAGGACTTCCTTGTCCTTGTGCTCCTTGTCATCCTGTTCGGAGGCCTGTGGGCGTCGCTCAGCATGCGCCCAGCGGCAGTGAAGGTGCCCGATGGCGCCGCGCTCGTGATCGCCCTCGATGGTGTGCTGGTTGACCAGGCGACCCGTCCGCGTCCGGTGGATCTGCTGGCGAACCAGTCGCCCGTGAGCGAAACCCAGGCGCGCGACGTCATCAAGGCGCTCGACAGGGCAGCGGAGGACCGGCGCATCGGGCTGGTGATTCTCGACCTCGACCTGTTCCTTGGCGGCGGCCGGGCCAATCTCGAGGCGGTCGGCGATGCGATCACGCGGGTGCGCGCGGCCGGCAAGGAGGTGCGCGCCTTTGCAGTCGCCTACACCGATCCGGGATATTATCTGGCGGCGCACGCGAACGAGATCTGGCTGGATCCGCTCGGCGCGGTGGCCGTCACCGGGCCAGGCGGGCCGGGCCTCTATTTCGCCGAGGCACTCGAAAAGCTCGGCATATCGGTGGAGGTGTTCCGCGTCGGCACCTTCAAGAGCGCGGTCGAGCCGCTCACCCGGAACAACCAGTCGCCCGAGGCGCGCGAAGCCGAGCAGGCGCTGGCTGACAGCCTGTGGACCAGCTACCGCAGCCGCGTAGAGGGCCTGCGCACCGGGCTCGATCTCGTCGCCTTCACCGAGACCTATGGCGCGCGCGCCGCCGGCGCCAATATCGGCCTTTCGCAGATCGCGCTCGACAGCGGTCTGGTCGATCGGCTGGGGAGCCGGCTGATGTTCGAAAAGGCGGTGCGCGAGACGGTGGGCGCCGGCGATGAAGAGGATCGCCCCGGCGACTTCAAGCGAATCTCGCTTTCCGACTACATCAAGTCGGACCGCAGCCGCGAGCGTGGCCCCGGTGTCGGGGTGGTCCACATCGCGGGCACCATCATCGACGGCGATGCACCGGCCGGCACAGCTGGGGCCGAAAGCATCGTCAAGCTCATCGACGAGGCGACAGCGGACAAGGATGTGAAGGCGCTGGTGCTTCGGATCGACAGCCCCGGCGGCTCGGTGACCGCTTCGGAACGTATCCGCGAGGCTGCGCTTGCAGCCCGGGAACGAGGGCTTCCCGTGGTCGCAAGCTTCGGGCCGCTCGCGGCCAGCGGCGGCTACTGGGTGGGAGCCGCTGCGGACACCATCATCGCCCATCCTTCGACCATCACAGGCTCCATCGGGATATTTGGCGTTATCCCGATCTTCGACGGCACGCTCGACAAGCTGGGTGTTGGCGCAGATGGCGTCACAACGACGCCGCTGACCGGCCAGCCGGACCTGCTGCGCGGTCTCAACGAACCGACCCGGAACATCTTCCAGGCCAGCGTGGTCGACGGCTACCGGCGCTTCATCGGTCTGGTGGCAGAGGCACGCAAGATGCCCGTGGCGGACGTGGAAGCCATTGCCGAGGGTCGGGTCTGGTCCGGCAGCCAGGCGCTCGAACGCGGGCTGATCGACCGCTTCGGCTCTTTGGACGATGCCGTGGCCGAGGCGGGTCAGCGTGCCGGGCTCGACGAGAAGCCGCGCGTGATTTTCGTGGAGCCGTCCCTGTCGCCGTTCGAGACGCTGCTTCTCGAGCTCGTCGGCAGCTCTCCCCAAGAACCAGCGGCGCGCGCGCCAGACCTGGTTTCCCGCCTTGTCCGGGCGTCCAGGGCGGCCGCGATGGCGGAGCTTGAAGCCGCGATCGCGGTCGGGTCAGGCCCGGCGATCCAGGCCCATTGCCTTTCCTGTGCCGGTCATGCGCCAGCGCGCGGGACCGCAGCCCGGGGCCGGTTCGCAGACTGGATCCAGCGGATCCTCGGCTGACGCCGGGAGCGGTGGCAGGAGACCCGGAGGCCAGCCTCCCTACTTGATTTTCGCTTCCTTGAACTCGACGTGCTTTCGCACCACCGGATCATATTTCCGGAAGGAGAGCTTCTCGGTCTTGGTGCGCGGGTTCTTCTTGGTCACATAGAAATAGCCGGTGTCCGCGGTGCTCACCAGCTTGATCTTGACCGTGGTCGGCTTGGCCATGTTGTCCTCGAGAATAGGGGCGGAGCGGGCTCCGTAAAGGCGGGAGCAATAGAAGGCCGAGGCCTTGGCCGTCAACCCCGCGGCCGTCGTCCACCTTCGCGGCGGCGACCACCACCGCGCCGCGCTTGCATCGGCCCAAGCGGTCCAGCCTCGGGCAGGGCGAAGGAAAGCGCCCCCGATGCCGGTTCCGCACCGACGAGCCGCAGCCGCAGTCGCTGCCCGACTGCATAGCGTGTGCCGGTCCGCTCGCCGACCAGCGACCGCGATGCCTCGTCGAACCGGAAATATTCCTCGCCGAGCGCCGCGGCCGGCAGCAGCCCATCGCCGCCAATGCCATCGACACTCGCAAACAGCCCAAAGGCCGTAACGCCTGTCACCCGCGCTTCGACCACCTCGCCCACCTGGCCAGCCAGATGGTTGGCGATGTAGCGGTCAAGCGTCTCCCGCTCCGCCTCCATGGCGCGCCGCTCGGTAAAGGAAACATGCTCGCCGATCGCGGCAAGCCGTGCATCCGCCCCGGGCGGCAGTCCCCCGGCACCGAGACCAAGCGCGGCCACCAGCGCACGATGCACGATCACATCGGCGTAGCGGCGGATTGGCGAGGTGAAGTGCGCATAGGATTGCAGCGAAAGGCCAAAGTGGCCGGTATTGCGCGGGGCATAATAGGCCTGGGTCTGGGTGCGGAGCACCTGTTCGCCCACGGCCTCGGCCTCGGGCTTGTCCTTCACACGGGCGAGCACGCGATTGAATGTCGCCGGAGTGACCACTTGGCCGAGTGCAAAGGCGATTCCGAAAGTCTCCAGATAGTCCTTGAGCGCCAGCAGTTTCTCCCGTCCGGGGGGCTCGTGGCAGCGGTACATCACCGGCGCCGCCTTTGCTTCCAGTGCCTTCGCGGCCGCGACATTGGCGGCAATCATCATCTCTTCGACCACGCGATGCGCGTCCAGCCGCTCCCGCAGGCGCACGCCGGCAATCTCCCCCGTCTCGCCCAAAAGCACCTGCCGCTCGGGCAAATCCAGATCGAGCGGTTCGCGCCGCGCACGAGCCTTCATCAGGGCGCGCCACGCGCCCCAGAGGGGCTCCAGCAATGGTCTCAGCGCGGCCTCGCCAGCGCCGTCGGACGTTGCCTGCGCCGTTTCGTAGGCGATGTTGGCCGCAACCCGTATGGCGGCGCGCTCGAAACGGGCGGCACGCACGTCACCATTCCGGGCAATCTCAAGATGCGCAACCAGAACGGCCTTCGTCGCGCCGGCATTCAGCGAACAGGCATCCGCCGAACGCGCCTCTGGCAGCATCGGCACCACCTGATCCGGAAAATAGACGCTGTTGCCGCGCTCGAAGGCGAACCGATCGAGCGCGGTTCCCGGGCGCACATAATAGGCGACATCTGCGATCGCGACGGACAGGCGGTGGCCCCAGCCCGTCTCCTCGGCCCAGACGGCATCGTCATGATCGCGCGCGTCGGCCGGGTCGATGGTGAGAAAAGGCAGCCCCGAGAGGTCCGTCCTGGGGCCGAGCGGCAGCGCGGCCATCTCGTCTGCCTCGGCCATTACCTCCTCGGAAAAGTCGTGCGGAATACCCTTCTGCTCGATCGCGATGCTGGACAGCCGGCCTGGTGCGAACGGATCGCCCAGCTCCTCCACGAGGTGCGCGACCGCGCGCCCGCCCTGGCCGGAGACCTCGGCCGCAACCAGCGTGCCCGGCGCCACCCGGCCCGGAGCGCGAAGCGGCATGTCCCGGCGCAGCCGACGGTCCACCGGTTGCAGGCGGAGGGCGCCATCCACAACCCGGGCGAGGCCCAGAAGGCGCACATGCCCGCGGCCAAGCGTCTTCATCACCCGGCCGTGATAGCCGTCCGGCCGCTCTTCGATCCGGGTGAGCACCCGGTCGCCAAGCGCCAGATTGCGCGTGCCCGGCGCCAGCTTCACGCGCGGGCGGGATTCCGGCCGATCCCAAGTCTCCGGCTCGGCAAGCGGCCGCGCGCCACCGGCCACGACCTTCAGCACCGTGACCCGGGGAAGGTGGCCCGCGCGATGCAGTTGCCGACCACGACCGCGGGACAGCAGGCCTTCCTCTGCCATCTCGGCAAGGAGCGCCTTCAGCTCCGCCTTGGCATCTCCGCGCAGGCCGAAGGCCCTTGCGATTTCGCGCTTGCCAACAGGCTCGGGTGACGCAGCCACGAACGCAAGGATTGCTTCGCGGCTGGGAACACTCATGACGACGTTCGGGACGCTGCGGCCTTCCTCTTGCCAGCCTTCTTCTTCGCTGCCGGGGGGGATTTCTTGGCCGCCCCGCCCTGCCGAGACTTGCGCCCCTTCTGCGCGGGCGCCGCTGCTGCCCGTTCGGCGAGCAACGCAAGCGCCTCCTCAAGTGCAACCGCGGTCGGCTCGCGACCCTTGGGCAACGTCGCATTGGTTGTGCCGTCTGTCACATAGGGGCCGTAGCGCCCTGACATGATGCGGATATCCGCGCCGCTATCCGGATGGGCACCAAGCGTCCGCAATGGCTCGGGCGCAGCGCGTGCATTTCGTCGCGGCTGGGCGAGGAGATCCACAGCGCGGTTCATGCCGGTCGTGAACAGGTCTTCTGTTGCCTTCAGGTTCGCGTATTTCCCATCGTGCAGGAGATAGGGACCATAGCGGCCGATGTTGGCGACAATCGGCTTGCCTGTTTCGGGGTGGGCGCCAAGTTCGCGGGGAAGGGAGAGCAGCTTCAGCGCCATCTCGCGGTCCACTTCGCCCACATCCTTCGGCACGGAAACCCGCTTTTCGCCGCACTGGAGATAGGGGCCGAAGCGGCCGGACTTCAGTTCGATCGGATCGCCGGTCTCCGGATGGCTGCCAAGATCCTGCGCGGGCTGTGCCTCTCCATTGGCACCGAATGGACGTGTGAAGCGGCATTCCGGATAGTTGGAGCAGGCGATGAACGGGCCGTAGCGACCCACCTTCAGGGAAAGGCGCCCATCGGCGCACGACGGGCAGGCGCGCGGGTCTGCTCCATCGGCCGGCACCGGAAACAGGTGGGGGCCGAGGAAATCATCGAGCGCCTCCTCCACGGCCATCGGCGACGATTCCAGCACCTCCTCGGTGCGGGGACGGAAATCGGCCCAGAAGGCGCGCAGGATGTCCAGCCAGTCGGCATCACCTGCCGAGATGCGGTCGAGATCCCCCTCGAGGCCGGCAGTGAAATCATAGGACACATAGCGCTCGAAAAAGCGCTCCAGGAAGGCCGTTACCAGCCGGCCCTTCTCTTCGGGATGGAAGCGCTTCTGCTCGAGGCGAACATAGGCCCGATCCTTCAGCACCTGGATAATGGAGGCATAGGTGGAGGGCCGGCCAATGCCGAGCTCCTCCAGACGCTTCACCAGCGACGCCTCCGAAAAACGCGGCGGCGGCTGGGTGAAGTGCTGCGCCTTGTCCACACCTGCCAGCGCCGGCTGCTCGCCCTCGCGCAGTTTCGGAAGCCGCCCGCCGTCCTCGTCGCCGTCAGCGTCGTCGACGTCTTCGGCATAGAGCGCCAGAAACCCGGGAAACATCAGCACGGTGCCAGTCGCGCGCAGACCGATCCTGCCGCAATCGGACACGAGATCGACAGTCGTGCGCTCCATCCGGGCAGAGGCCATCTGGCTGGCAACCGCCCGCTTCCAGATGAGCTCGTAGAGCCGCTGCTCGTCTCGGCCGAGGCGAAGCTCCCCCGGACCGCGCGCGAAATCCGTTGGCCGGATGGCCTCATGCGCTTCCTGGGCGTTCTTGGCCTTGGCGGAATAGTGGCGGGGCTTCTCCGGCACATGGTCCGCCCCGTGGCGCCGCACAGCCTCGGAGCGGGCGGCGGCAATCGCGCCACCATCCATCGCAACGCCATCCGTCCGCATGTAGGTGATGTGCCCCGCCTCGTAGAGCGACTGCGCCACCCGCATCGTCTGCTGCGAATCCATGCCGAGCTTTCGCGAAGCCTCCTGCTGCAGCGTCGAAGTGGTGAAGGGCGGCGCCGGATTGCGGCTGACCGGCTTTGTGTCGATTGCGCGCACGCTGAACCGCGCGCCCTCGACACGGGCGCGGGCCTGCTCGGCCATGGCCTCGGTGGCAAGGGCGAACTTGTCCAGCTTCGCCCCATCCAGCATCGCCAGCCGTGCTTCGAAGGCCTGGCCGGAGCCAGCCATCAGCCGCGCCGTGACCGACCAATATTCCCGGGCCGCAAACGCCTCGATCTCGCGTTCCCGGTCGACGATGAGGCGCAGCGCGACCGACTGCACCCGGCCGGCCGACCGCGCACCGGGCAGACGCCTCCAGAGCACCGGAGACAGTGTGAAGCCGACAAGGTAATCGAGGGCGCGTCGAGCGAGATAGGCATCGACGAGCGCCTGGTCGATGTGCCGCGGCGCGCCCATCGCCGCCTGGACCGCATCCTTCGTGACGGCATTGAAGGTGATGCGCGCGATGCCGCCATCTGGAACCGCTTTCTTCGCGTGCAGCACTTCGGCGAGATGCCAGGAGATCGCTTCCCCCTCGCGATCCGGGTCGGTCGCCAGCACCACCCTGTCCGCCGATCCTGCAGCGGCGAGAATCTCCTTCAGGGCTTTCTGCCGGTCCGCCGAGATCTCCCAGCGCATGGCAAAATCCGCGTCCGGATCAACGCTTCCATCCTTGGCCGGCAGATCGCGCACATGGCCATAGCTGGCGAGAACCCGCGTCTCGCCACCAAGATACCCCTCGATGGTGCGGGCCTTGGCAGGCGATTCAACGATGACGAGATCCCGGCTCACGCGTGCTCCCATGGCCTCCGCGGCAGGCGGCGGCCTTTAGGCGCGAGCGGCCGGCAGGGCAAGGCAGGTTTCATGCCAGCGACACACGGCCGCCGGCATGGCGGACCAGCCGGCCGCGGAGTTCGAGATCGATAAGCGCCGCCTGCACCCGCCCGGCCGATGCCCCGGAAAGGCGGATGATCTCGTCGATGGAGACGGGCGCCGCCGACAACAGGCCTTCGATCTCTGCCTCCACGTCTGGAGGATCAGAAGCATGCCCGGAACAAGAGGCATCCCGCGCCTCGCCGCTATCGGCTGCCTCGGCGAACAGGTCCACAGGCTCGCGCAGCCGGCCCGGTGGCGATTCCGCAGCCGACGCATCGGACAGCCGGAACGGCGCAAGTGCAGCCAGCACATCGCCAGCCGTTTCCACCAGCGTCGCGCCCTCCTTCAGCAGGCGATTCGCGCCCGCCGCGCGCGGGTCCAGCGGGTGGCCGGGCACGGCCATGACCTCCCGACCGGCTTCGCCGGCAATCCGTGCGGTGATGAGCGAACCCGAGCCTGGGGTCGCTTCCACCACAACCACCCCGGCCGAGATGCCGGCAATGATCCGGTTGCGGCGCGGGAAGTGCCGCGCCTGCGGCTCGGTGCCGGGCGGCATTTCCGACAGCAGCAGGCAGGAAGCGCCGATCCGCGCTTGCAGGTCCGCATTTTCCGGCGGATAGGCGATGTCGATACCGCCGGCGATGCAGGCGATTGTCTGGCCGTTTCCGGCTGCAAGCGCGCCGTGGTGCGCGGCCGTATCCACGCCGCGGGCAAGACCGGAGACGACCATCTGCCCTGCCCCGGCGAGCGCTTCGGCCAGTTCACGCGCCATGCGAATGCCCAGCGCGGATGCGTTGCGCGCACCGACAATCGCAACGCAGGGCCGACTGGCGAGCGACGCATCGCCAAGCGCAACCAGCACGGACGGCGCATCCGGGGTCTCGGCCAGAAGCGGGGGATAGTCGGCGCTGCCGAGAAACAGATGCGCGCCGCCGAGGGCAGTAACTGCGGCCATTTCCGCTTCGGCCGCGTCACAACTGGCGGGTGCGACTGGCCGGCGGCCCTGGCGGGCGAGGTCAGGCAGGGCGGCAAGCGCTGCCTCGCCGCTTCCGAACCGGCGCAGGAGCTGACGAAAACCGACCGGGCCGACACCCTCGCTTCGGAACAGGGCGAGGCGGGAAATGCACTCCTGGCGGGTCATGCTCCGCGCCCGATGCGCGGCTCGGTGCCGTCGCGGAGCCGGCGGATATTCTCTCTGTGAGTCCAGAGGATGAAACCCGAAAGCACCAACAGGGCGAACCCGGTAGCCGGACAATCCAGACCGAAGGCGGCGAGCGCCGCAGCGAACCCGCCCGACATGCCCCCGGCCGAGGATATGCGGGTGAGAAGGGCAACGCCCAGCCAGGCGAGCGCGAAGGCGAGGCCGGCCATCGGCAGAAGACCGAAGGTGGCACCAAGCAGCGTTGCGACGCCCTTGCCGCCCCGGAAACCGAGCCACGCCGGGAACACATGGCCGACGACCGCTCCGACCGCGGCTGCGATTGCAAGCGGCTCCCCGCCAATCCGCATCGCAGCCCACGCCGCGAGCCAGCCCTTGCCGGCGTCGAGAAGCAGCGTTGCAGCCGCAAGGCCCTTCCGGCCTGTTCGCAGCACGTTCGTGGCACCGATGTTCCCGGAGCCGATGGCCCGAATGTCTCCGGCACCGGCCGCCAGCGACAGGAGAAGTCCGAATGGAACGCTGCCAAGCCCATAGCCGGCAACAAACGCCAACAGGAGCTGGAGCGGGTCGGCAATCATGCGCGCGAGGCTAGCGGCCGCAGCAGGGCCTGCAACCCCGAAGCGTCAGCCAATCGCTCCCGAGGCGCGCAATGCCGCGATCTGCGCCGGGCTGTAGCCAATCCCTTCCAGCACCGCGGCCGTGTCTGCTCCGGGGGCGGGCGCCGGGGCGGGCCTGGCCACCCGCGTTTCGGAGTAGCGCGGCGCTGGCATTGGCTGCACCATCCCGCCAAGCTCGGCAAAGCTTTCGCGGTGCCGATTGTGTGGATGGTCCGGCGCCTCGGCCATGGACAGCACCGGAGCGAAGCACACGTCGGTGCCTTCCATGAGCGCGCACCATTCGGCGCGCGTCCGGCTGCGGAAGACCTCCGAAAGCCTCGCCTTCAGCTCCGGCCAGCGCGCGGCATCCATCTGCGCATCGAACGCAGGGTCATCCGCAAGGCCAGCAAGCCGCCGCAGTTCGGCATAGAATTGCGGCTCGATCGAGCCGATCGCAACAAAGCCACCATCGGCACATTCATAGCTGTCGTAGAAATGAGCGCCCGTATCGAGCAGGTTGACCCCGCGCGCATCGCGCCACGCGCCAAGGCCGCGAAAGCCCCAGATCATCCCCATCAGGAGCGCCGCGCCCTCCGTCATCGCACAATCGATCACCTGCCCCTGCCCCTCCCTTCGGGCATGGAGGATCGCCGAGACCATGGCAAAGGCAAGGAGCATGCCGCCACCGCCAAAGTCGCCGACCATGTTGATGGGCGGTGTCGGCTTCTCGCCAGCGCGGCCAAAAGCGGAGAGCGCCCCGGCGAGCGCGATATAGTTGATGTCGTGGCCGGCTGCGTGGGCATAGGGGCCGTCCTGGCCCCAGCCGGTCATCCGGCCATAAACAAGGCGCGGATTGCCGCCCAGCAGCACCTCCGGCCCGAGACCGAGCCGCTCCATCACGCTTGGGCGCAGCCCCTCGATCAGACCGTCCGCCGTCTTCGCAAGATCCCGCACCACGGCGATACCCTCCGGGGATTTGAGATTGACCACGATCGACCGGCGGGAGCGCCCCAGAACCGGTTCCGGCGGCTGCGGACCGGGCCGATCGACCCGGATCACCTCGGCACCATGGTCGGCGAGCATCATTCCGGCGAAAGGCCCGGGCCCTATGCCGGCCATTTCGATGATCCGAACGCCTGCCAGTGGTCCTGCCATTGTGCCCCGTCTCCCTGCGGATGTTCCGCACCGAGTGAACGCGGCAACTGCGCCGCGTCAACCTCGGAAGCTGGGGAGCAGACGCGCGATCAGATGAAGGCGGGGTCGGGACGAACCCGGTCCGGGCCCGGAAACAGGGCTGGGCCGAGCTGATCGGGATCGGCCCCGAAGTGCCGCGCCGTTACTGCGAGCAGAAGGCTGCGCAGGTCGCGCGTAGGCTTGAGATCGCGATGCTCGTGGAGGTCTTGCGCGCGAAGGCCCGGCCAGTCGGCAATCACCGGCCCCTTCACCCCCCAGCCGGTCAGCGCGCCACCGGCCACGAACGCGGCTGTCGCCGTGCCATGCTCGGTTCCGGATGCGCCGCTCATGGCAACCGTGCGCCCGAACTCGGTGGCAGCGACCACCACCGTCTTGGACCAGTGCGGCCCCAGCCCGCGACGCAGGCCCATGATGACGCCCTCGACATCGCGCAGCACATTGCCCAGCCGGTATTTCTGGCTGCTGTGGGTGTCGAACCCGCCAAGCGACAGGACAGCGATCCGCGGCCCCTCGGGATGCGAGAGCATGTGCGCTGCAAGACCCGCCTGTCCGCCACCGCCGGCTCCAGCGAGAATCCGCGCCGCCTTCTGGGTCTGCTCCCACGTGCCGGAAAGATCATCATCGCCAGCCCACAGCCGCGCCAGCCTCGGACGCAGTTCGGAGGATGGCATCTCCAGCCGGGCATTGGCATAATTGCCGAACGGGATATCGCCATGCAGCGAAACCGGCAGGTTGCGGCTGATTGCAACGGCGCGCGATGCGCCACCGCCAAGCTCGCTCACCAGACGCGTCAGCCAGCCCTGCCGCAGCTCGTAGGCGCGGCGTCCGCCCGTCTCGATGATGTTCTGCGCGTCGAAATGCGAGCGCTCCCGATACGGGGAGGCAATCGCGTGCACGAACACCAGCTCGCCCGAGTCCAGCAGGGGACCGAACTGGCGGAGGTTGGAGTGCAGGTGGAAAAACGCGTTCAGTGGCAGCGGCTCACCGAGCGGATCCTGCCGACCGAAGAGGCTTGGCCATGTCGGGTCGCCCACGGGCATCAGGGCTTCGAGCCCATCCATCCCGCCGCGCAGGATCAGATAGACGAACCGCATGTCGGTATCGGCATTGGCGAGCACCATTCCGGGGGCGCATGCGAAGCTGAGGAAGCCGGCAGCGGTTCCACCAAGAACGGAGCGGCGCGAGAGCATCATTTTCTCCTATCGCCGGTAGAATTCGCGAGAAAGAAACAGGAGGGCAAGAGCGTCGCCGCTGGCGTCGGGCCGGCCAATTTCGCGCCGCGTGGCCTCGCTGATCGCCTCCCCGAACAAGCGCCCCGCCAGTGCGCTGACATTGGCGCTGCCTCCGGCGGCACTGGCAATCTGGCCCGATGCGCGGACGCGCTGCAACATCAGGTTGGACCCGGCCCATGCCCCGGCAATATCGGGATAGCCCGCCGGGGACCCGGGGGACCAGACAGCCTGCCCGAGCCGCGACAGCAGCCGATCCGGCTCCATCCCCTCCCCCGACCGAACTCCGAGCGCCCGCAGCGACGCCACGGTCCAATCCCATGGCGTGCGCACCTTCGCATAGGGCTGCACCCAGGCGTCGGGTGCGGTGACCAGCACGGTATAGACAGCCGCAAGGTCGCCACCGGTGGCGAGAAACCGGTCTGCCATGCGCGTGACCAGAGCCTCGGGCGGATCATCGGCCACGAAGTGTCGCGCCAGCTTCCAGGAGATGTGCCGAGCCGTCTCGGGATGGGCAGCGAGATCCTTCAGGATTGCCACTCCCTTCTGCTCGCCCGGCTGGCCGTAGGTTCGGCCCATCACGGTCCGCCGGCCCGGCTCGTGCCAGGCGGGATGGAAGACGAAACTGCCGGATTCGGCTGGCTCCATGTGGGTGCGCAGGATGAACCGCGAAATGCTCCAGCCCGACAGCGCGTAGGCGAACTCGATCACATCGGCCTGCGTGTAGCCGCCGTTGACGCCGACCGTGTGCAACTCCAGCACCTCGCGGGCGAAATTCTCGTTGGAGCCGAACTCGTCAGGCTGGCGCATGCGCCGCCTGTAGCTGTTGCGCCGGATCGCCGCCGGGCTGTTCGGCCCCATG
>JBKBXK010000009.1:0-21488 GCA_046314095.1 Thermaurantiacus sp.
CGATTCGGTGCGCAGCTTCCGGCCACGATGCAGGCAGACGTTCCAGAAGGCGCGCACCCCGCCATGGGGCTGGCGCACAAGGATCACCGACTTGCCGAGATTGTCGTAGACGACAAGATCGCCGGCATCGGGAAACTCCTCGTCGCGGGCGGCCATCTGCCAGACCCGCGGCCACATCCGCTCTTTCTCGAGAAGGAAGAACTCGTGCGAGGTGTAGCGGTGGGCGGCGATGGCATCCGCGCCCAGATCGCGAAAACTGTCGGTGGAGATTTCCGGCGGAACGCGCGGGATATCGCGGGCGAGGATATCGGCGACGCTCTCCCCCGGACAGGTGGCGACACCCGGCACCGGGGCGAAATCCTTCGGGTCTCGATCGGCCATGGCAACTCCTCCCGCGGCTGTCATATCGCGGCAGGCGCTGCGCATCAGCCGAGCGATTTTGCCGGGGGAGCATACCACAGCTATGGGCCCGGGATGCCGCCCGCCCCGGACCCGCTGTCCATCCGCCGCCTCTATGGCCGCCGACAGGGCCCTGCGCTGCGCGGGCCGGCCGCAGCGCGGATGGAGAGGCTGCTGCCGCGAATCGCCGTTCCGGCCGACGGGCCTCTCACGTCCGCTCGGCTGTTCGGCTCAACGCGCCCGATGGCGCTGGAGGCCGGCTTCGGCAAGGGCGAGCATCTGGCCTTCCAGGCGCGGCGGCATCCCGGCTGGGGCTTCATCGGCGCCGAGCCCTACATCAATGGCGTCGCCGGCCTGCTTGCAGAGGTGGAAAATCAGGCGCTCGACAATGTGCGGATCTGGCACGGCGACGCGCTGGAGGTGCTGGAACGGCTGCCGGATGCATCGCTCAGCCTCTTCTATCTCCTGCATCCGGACCCATGGCCCAAGGCGCGGCACGCCAAACGGCGGTTCGTGAACCCCGGCCCGATGCGGTTGATGGCGACCAAGCTGGCCCCGGGCGGCGAGTTCAGGCTCGCGACAGACCATCCCGTGCATCTGCGCCACGTGCTTGGCGTGATGCAGAACGAGATGGCGTTCGAGTGGCTCGCGGAAGCGCCGGCTGACTGGGAGGCCGTGACCGACGACTGGCCGGATACCCGCTTCGGTGCGAAGGCGAGGGCGCTGGGCCATGAGGTCTGGCGTCTGCGCTATCGACGGCGCTAGGGATCGCACAATGGTGGTGCTGGAGTTCGAGAAGCCGGTTGCAGCGCTTGACGCCGAGCTGAAATCCCTTGCGGACGGGGAAAAGGCCGACGCCGCACGGGCAAGGCGCGACGCCCTGCTGGCAGACATTTACGGCGGACTTTCCCCTTGGGAGAAGACCGCGGTGGCCCGCCATCCGGGCCGGCCGCGCTTTCTGGATATCGTGGCGGGCCTCGCGTCTGATTTCGTGCCACTGGCCGGAGACCGGCGCTTTGCCGACGACCCGGCGATCATTGGCGGCCCGGCCCGCATCGGCGGCCGGCCGGTGATGCTGCTGGGGCATGAGAAGGGCAGCGACACGGCCACGCGGGTGCAGCGCAACTTCGGCATGGCCAAGCCGGAGGGGTATCGCAAGGCCATGCGCCTGTTCCTGCTCGCCGACCGGATGGGGCTTCCCGTGGTCACGCTGGTGGACACGCCCGGCGCCTTTCCCGGCATCGAGGCCGAGGAGCGCGGCCAGGCCGAGGCAATCGCCCGCGCGACCGAAACGAGCCTGCGGCTCGGTGTGCCTTTCGTTGCCGTCATCGTCGGGGAAGGCGGGTCGGGCGGGGCCGTGGCGCTGGCGACGGCCAACCGGGTGCTGATGCTGGAACATGCGGTCTATTCCGTGATTTCCCCCGAAGGATGCGCGTCGATCCTGTGGCGCGATGCAGGGAGGGCGGCCGACGCCGCGGATGCCATGAAGCTGACTGCCGACAATCTCCTGAAACTGGGCGTGATCGACCGGGTGGTGCAAGAACCGGTTGGCGGCGCGCATCGGGCGCCGGCCGAAGCGATCGCCACGCTTGCCGAAGCCATCGGCGAAACCCTGGACGCGCTTTCCGGGCAGAGCGGGGAGACGCTGCGGGCCGAACGGCGGCGACGGTTCCTGGCCTTTGCAGGCGCGGGCGCATGAAGCAGACCCTGCACGCGGCCGCGGCGGCGTTGCTGCTGCTCACGGGCGGCTGCGCGACCATGGACGCGGCCCCGGTGAACGCGCAGGCCCGCGAGATCCCGGCGCGCGAGCGGCAGCAGTTTCAGCAGTATCACCAGCAGATCGTGCAGCAGTTCGGCGGCGAGGTGCAGGGGCCGCTGGCGGACTATGTCCGGCGGGTGGGGCTGCGGGTGGCGCTGGAAGCGGTGCCGGGATCGCGGGAGTCGGACTGGACGATCTCGGTCCTCTCATCGCCGGTCCCCAATGCGATGGCGGTGCCCGGTGGCTATCTCTACATCACCCGGGGGCTGCTCGGCATGATGAACTCGGAGGCCGAGCTGGCCTCGGTGCTGGGGCACGAGGCAGGGCACATCGCGGCCCGGCACGCACAGCGACGGCAAAGGCCGGCAACCGTCGGGGCGCTGGGCACGATTGCCACCGCTGTCCTCCTCGGCGGCGATGCCGCGCGCCTCGCGCAGCTCGGATCGGCGGCCCTCGTCGGGGGTTATTCGCGCAACCAGGAGCGGGAGGCCGACAGCCTCGGGCTCCAATACATGGCACGCGCCGGCTATGACCCGATGGCGGCCGCCTCCATGCTGGCCGCACTCGACCGGGTCGCGACAGTCGAAGGGCGGCAGCAGCTGGAACGGCCCGGCGTTGCCAGCATCTTCGCCAGCCACCCGGTGACGGCCGAGCGGGTGCAGCGTGTGGCCGAAGAGGCCCGGCGCAAAGGCGTGCGAGGCGTCGAGAACCGCGAGCCGTTTCTTGCCGCCATCGACGGCATGACCTGGGGCGACGATGCCGATCAGGGGCTCGTCGACGGGCCGCGTTTCCGTCATGGCACTCTGGGCTTCGCCTTCGCCGCACCGCCCGGTTTCCAGCTCAGCAACAGCCCGGCCGCAGTGACGGGCCAGGGGCGCGAGGGCGCATTCCGATTCTCCGGCGTTGCGCTGCAACCGGGCCAGTCGCTCGAAGCCGTCGCCGCCGACGTGTGGCGCCAGGCAACCGGTTCGGTGCCGAACATCCGCCCCACCCAGACGACCGTGAACGGCCTGCAGGCGTTGGTGGCGCCGGCGCGGGTGTCCACCCGCAGCGGCGCCCAGGACGTTGCAGTGACGGTCATCCGCTGGAGCGACGCCCAGGCCTGGGTGTTCCTCACCCAGGCACCTCCCGGGAACCGCGTGGTGCAGGACTCGTTGCTGGCCTCGTTCCGCCGGATGACCCCCAACGAGGCGGCTGATGCCAGGCGCGTGCGCCGGCTGCAGGTGGTGACGGTGCGGCAGGGCGATACGGTGGCCGCGCTCGCGGCCCGCATGGCGCCGCCCTACGACCGGCCACAAAGCTTCCTGGCGCTGAACGGGATCGAGGAGCGCGAGTTGCGGCCGGGAATGCGCGTGAAGCTCATCACGAGGTGAGCCTTCCCGACTGCCCCGGCGGTGCGCCGGCACGATCGCTGCCGCTCCTCACCGTCGCCTGCGCGGTGCTCGTCGATGCCGATGGCCGGGTGCTGGTGGCCGACCGGCCGGCCGGCAAGGACATGGCCGGACTGTGGGAGTTTCCCGGCGGCAAGGTGGAGAGGCTGGAGAGCCCCGAGGCGGCGCTGGTGCGGGAGCTTCAGGAAGAACTCGGGATCGCGACCGCGGAATCCTGCCTGGCGCCCTGCGGTTTCGCCAGCCACGCCTATCTCCGCTTCCACCTGGTGTTGCTGGCCTTTGCAATCCGCAAGTGGGAGGGTGCGCCCCATCCAAGGGAAGGGCAGAAGTTGCAGTGGGTGCGGGTGCCTGAGCTGTTCCAGCTGGAGATGCCACCGGCGGACCGGCCGCTGCTCGGCCAGATCGCGGCAATCCTCTGAACCGGATTCAGCCGGTCTTGGCTGGCCGATCCTGCATCTGCTGCAAGGTTCCGATGAACGTCTCGAAATCCCGTGTCTCGCGGAACTCCTTGTAGACGCTTGCAAACCGGACATAGGCAACAGGGTCCAGCCGCTCGAGCCCCTGCATCACCAGGCCGCCGATCTCCTCTGCCGGCACCTCGGGCTCGCCCTGCGCTTCCAGCTGGCGCTGGATTGCAGAAACGAAGCGTTCGATCCGGTCAGGCTCGATGTCGCGCTTGCGGCAGGCGATGAAGATGGACTGGGCCAGCTTCTCGCGATCGAACGGCTCCTTCTTCCCGGATTTCTTCACCACCACGAGGTCACGCAGCTGCACGCGCTCGAAGGTGGTGAAGCGCGCGCCGCAGGCCGGGCACTGGCGGCGGCGGCGGATGGCGGTGCCGTCCTCGGTCGGCCGGCTGTCCTTCACCTGGGTTTCCTCGTTGTGGCAAAACGGGCAGCGCATCAGCTCTTCTTGGCGAGGGTGCGGAGATAGCCGAGGCCACCGCCGGCAACCGCACCCAGAAACGGCCCGACGACGGGTAACACCAGCCCGACGGCAGCGCCCGCCGCTGCTCCCATCCCGACATTGCGGCCGAGCGGCGTCTTCCAGAAACGACGCGCCGTTTCGCCCACCTCGCTGTCCCGCGCCTTGCGGCCCAATTCCTCGGCCTTTCCGAACGCAACGTCAGCGGCCTCGGCCACCTTGCGACCGGTTTCGGTCTCCGTCAGCTTGCGACCGGCCGCAACGGCCTCCTCGGCCAGCCGCTCCACCTTTCCTGCTGGCGCCTCGGACGGTTCCGGCTCCGGATCGCCCGCCGGCTTGTCTCTCTCCTCGGCCATCGGCGCACCCTCCCCTTTTAGCTGTAGATGGGAAAGCGGGCAGTCAGCGCATGCACCCGCTCGCGGACGGCCGCCTCCACGGCCGCATTGCCTTCAGGACCGTTCGCAGCGAGACCATCGAGCACGTCGGCAATCATGTGGCCGACCTCCTCGAACTCCCGAAGGCCGAAGCCCCGGGTGGTGCCGGCCGGCGAGCCGACGCGCAGGCCCGACGTCTTGGCCGGTGGCAGCGGATCGAAGGGCACGCCATTCTTGTTGGCGGTGATGTGGCTTCGCTCCAATGCCTCGTCGGCATCCTTGCCGGTCAACCCCTTGGGGCGAAGATCGATGAGCGCCAGATGGGTGTCGGTGCCGCCGGTGATCACGGCACAGCCCCGGTTTTCCAGCGTGGCGGCCAGGATCTGCGCATTGGCCACCACCGCCTTTGCATAGTCGCGGAAGGCCGGGCGCAGCGCCTCGCCGAAGGCAACCGCCTTGGCTGCGATCACGTGCACCAGCGGCCCGCCCTGGAGACCGGGAAAGACGGCGGAGTTCAACTTCTTCGCCAGCGCCTCGTCGTTGGTGAGGATGAGGCCGCCACGCGGGCCGCGCAGGGTCTTGTGGGTGGTCGTCGTGACGACGTGGGCGTGCGGGAAGGGCGAGGGATGGATGCCCGCGGCCACGAGGCCGGCGAAATGCGCCATGTCCACCAGCAGCAGCGCCCCGGCGCGGTCGGCGATGGCGCGCATGCGGGGAAAGTCGATCACCCGCGGATAGGCGGAGCCGCCAGCGATGAGGAGCTTGGGCCGCGCCTCGATCGCCTGGGCCTCGAGCGCGTCATAGTCGATCCGGTGCGTATCGGGGTTTACGCCATATTGCAGCGCGTTGAACCATTTGCCCGACTGGGCCGGCGGCGCGCCGTGGGTGAGGTGGCCGCCGGCTGCCAGGCTCAACCCCATGATGGTGTCGCCCGGATGCAGCAGCGCAAGGAAGACCGCGCCATTGGCCTGGGCACCGGAATGCGGCTGCACATTTGCAAATCCGCAACCGAACAGCGCCTTCGCCCGCTCGATGGCGAGCGATTCGACGACATCGGCATGTTCGCAGCCCTGGTAGTAGCGGCGGCCGGGATAGCCCTCGGCATATTTGTTGGTGAAGACCGAGCCCTGCGCTTCGAGAACGGCTTTCGAAACGATGTTCTCAGACGCGATCAGCTCGATCTGCTGCTGCTGGCGGCGGGTTTCGGCGGCGATGGCAGCGCCGATGTCGGGATCGGCTTCGGCAAGGCTGTCGGCGAAGAAGCGGTCGAAGCCGCTGGCAAGTGGCGCGGGCTGGCTGCTCATGGGGCGCGGGGCTTTCATCCAAGTTGGGCGACACGCGCGGCGTGACGTCCGCCGGCGAAGGGTGTTTCAAGGAAGGTCGCAAGCGCATCGCGCGCTGTCTCGATGCCGGTGAGGCGGCCGCCGAAGGCGATCATGTTGGCATCATTGTGCTCGCGCGCGAGGCGGGCCGACAGATGGTCATGCACCAGCGCACAGCGGACACCCGCGACGCGATTGGCTGCAATCGAGATGCCGATGCCGGATCCGCACACGAGAATGCCGCGCTCGGCGCGGCCCTCGGCCACCGCTTCGGCGCAGCGGCGGCCATATTCGGGATAATCCACCGGCTCGTCGCCGGTCTCTGGCCCGAGATCCTCCACCGACATGCCACGGGCCGCGAGATCGGCCGCAAGCGCCGCCTTGAGCGCGAAACCCGCATGGTCGGAGGCGATCACGATTCGCATCGGTGCGGCTGGCGGTCCCTCAAGCGGTTGCGGTTCGAAGCCCGTCTATGCCCCAAATAGGGGAGCGCGCCAAGCGAGCGATGAATGGTCGCGCTTGGCGACGGCAGACGCGGGCGGCAGGAGACAGGCATGGCGTCGCCTCCCGATCCAGCCCGCCCCCCGATCCCGCCCGTCGCGCGGTGGCTGGGCTTTGCCGGCCTGCTCCCGGCCGCGGCCGCCGTGGCGCTGCTGCTGCTTCCGGTTGCAGCGGACGTGCAGCGTCTGGCGGCACATGCGGGCGCCATCTACGCAGCGCTGATCCTGTCCTTCCTTGGCGGCACATGGTGGGGCCTCGCCGCGCGGACAGACCATGCGCCTGCGGCTCTCTATGTGCTCTCAGTGCTGCCATCGCTCGCGGCCTGGGCGCTGCTGATGGCGCTGGCCCCGCCGCGCATCGTTGCGCTGGGCGTTCTCCTCCTCGTCTGCCTGCTGGTCGACAGGCAGCTGATGACGCTGGGGCTGGCCCCCGGCTGGTGGATGCGGCTGCGCGTGCCGCTGTCGCTGGGGCTTGGCGCGCTCGTCATCATGCTCGGCCTTCTCGCCGCGCGCATCCCGGGCTAAGGCCCGGCACTTGGAGAACCGGAGGAAGACATGATGCGCATCGCCATAACGCTCGCCGCGCTGCTGGCTTTGGCCGCCTGCCAGCCTCAGGCGCCCGAGGATACCGCCGAGACGGCTGCAGGCAACACTGTGACCGCTCCACCGGTGGCGCCTATTGCCGATGCGGCCTCGCCTGCGTCGGGCTGGGTCGGCCGCTGGGTCGGTCAGGAGGGGCTGGCGCTGGAGATCGAGGCGGATGCCGACACGCCCGGTCGCTACGAGCTCGAGATCTACAGTCTCGATGGCAAGCAGGAAACCTATGGCATGGCAGTTCCCGAGGGCATCCGTTTCGAGCGGGGCGGCGAGGAGCGGATCATTCGCGCGGCCACGGGCGCAGAGACGGGCCTCAGATATCTTGCCGAGAAACAGGATTGCCTGGTCATCGAGCCGGGCCTCGGCTTCTGCCGCGACTGAGCGAAGCTGCGGCGCCGCCGCGGGCGCTCGATGCGCTTGCCGGCAAGCGTGCCGTGGTGCTGCTTTCAGGCGGGCTCGACAGCGCGACCTGCCTCGCCATGGCGCACGCGGCGGGTGCGCGGGTGCTTGCGCTCACCATCGACTATAACCAGCGCCATCGCCGGGAGCTGGCGGCGGCAGCAGACCTCGCCACGCGCTTCGGCGTCGAACGGCACATCCGGTTGCCGCTCGATCTCAGGGCCTTCGGCGGATCGGCGCTGACCGACGCAATCGACGTGCCCAAGGATGGCGTGGGACCCGGCATCCCGATCACCTATGTGCCGGCGCGCAACACCGTGTTCCTGTCAGTCGCGCTTGCCTGGGCCGAGGCCGCCGACGCCTCGGATCTGGTGATCGGGGTCAATGCGCTCGACTATTCCGGCTATCCCGATTGCCGGCCAGAGTTCGTGGCCGCCTTCGAGGACATGGCGAACCTTGCAACGAAAGCCGGGGTGGAGGGAAGCGCGCGCTATCGCATCCACACGCCGCTGCTTCACTTGACCAAGGCCGGCATCGTCGAGGCGGGCGCTGCGCTGGGGCTCGATTTCGCCCGCACATGGTCCTGCTATGATCCGGCGCCTGGCGACGGCGGCGTTGGCTCCCCGGAGGACGTGCGCCACTGTGGCCTGTGCGACAGCTGTCGGCTGAGGAAAAAGGGCTTCCTGGAGGCCGGCATTCCCGATCCGACGGACTATGCCGCATGAGCTATGCGGTGAAGGAAATCTATACGACCCTCCAGGGCGAGGGCGCGCAGACGGGCATGCGGGCGGTGTTCCTGCGCTTTGCCGGCTGCAACCTGTGGACCGGGCGGGAGCAGGATCGGGAGGCCGCGGTCTGCCGCTTCTGCGACACGGATTTCGTCGGGATGGACGGGCCGGGCGGCGGTCGCTTCGCCGATGCGGCCGCACTGGCCGATGCCGTGGCCGCGGGCTGGGGGCCAGGCGAAGCCCATCGGCTGGTGGTGGCGACGGGCGGCGAGCCGCTGTTGCAGCTGGATGGCTGCGCGATCGCGGCGCTCAAGGCGCGCGGGTTTCGCGTTGCAGTGGAAACCAATGGCACGGTTGCGGCGCCGCCGGGGATCGACTGGATCTGCGTCTCGCCCAAGGCGGGGGCGGCAACGGTGCAGCGCCGCGGAGACGAGCTGAAACTGGTGTTCCCGCAGCCGGAGCTGATGCCACCTGCGGTGGACGGCTGGGATTTTGCCCACTTCTTCCTGCAACCCATGGATGGCCCGGCGCAGGCGGAGAACATCCAGGCAGCGATTGCGTTCTGCCTTGCCAATCCACGCTGGCGGCTGAGCCTGCAGACCCACAAGCTGACGGGCATCCCCTGACGGCGCGCCATCGCTCCCTTGCCGGGTGGCGCATCAGCACCAGCTTTCCTTTCGGCCGCGCCATGGCCTTGCCAGCCCCTCGGCCATCAGCGCTTCAGACACCGACAGTCCATCGACATGCGCATCGCGCAGCAGTCGTCCAAAGCGGTCCCGGTCGCGGT
Source organism: Thermaurantiacus sp. (assembly GCA_046314095.1). GTDB lineage: Bacteria > Pseudomonadota > Alphaproteobacteria > Sphingomonadales > Sphingomonadaceae > Thermaurantiacus. Next base: position 9,181 of record JBKBXK010000009.1, read on the forward strand.
CTCCCGTCGCCACGAGCCTGATCTCCCCGGCATTGAGGAGCATGTGCAGCCGCTCCTTGGCCTTCTGGCCCAGCTGCCGCTCGTCGCGGCAGGCGGCGCCGCCGATCTCGGGGGCATCGATGCCGGCAAGGCGGATCGTTTCGCCAGCCAGGATGAAGCTGTCCCCGTCGATCACGCAGTCGTTTCCGCTTCGCCCCCGGCAGAAGCCGATACGACCGCGATCGGCAGTCCTGGGTGCCGGCGGATCCTCGTCGAAATAGGGAAGGGGCGGTGGTTCAGGCCGATCTGGAAGCACCCTGGCCTCGGGCCGGGCCTTGGCGCGAGGCGCCTCTGCCTGTTCGGAAGCCACGGTCGCCGTCGGCGGTGCCCCGGGCGACAGGTCTGGCCGCATCGCGATGGCAAAGCCGGTTCCCGCCCCCATGAGCAGGCCCACAACAACGAGAACCGCAAGGCGGCTGCGGCGGCGCTCCCACCACTGCAGCCGTCGCGGCATGTGCCACGGGTTCCGCCGCCCAGCCATCCCCCGCCGCTAGCGACAGCGGCGGCAGGGATTCAAGCGCGGATCAGGCCTCGATCAGCCGGCGCTCGGTCGAAAGCCGGAGCATTTCCTTCTGCAGTTTCTCGAAGGCGCGCACCTCGATCTGGCGCACCCGCTCGCGGCTGATCCCATATTCCTGGGACAGTTCCTCGAGCGTCTGCGGCTCCTCGACCAGCCGCCGCTGGGTGAGGATGTGCCGTTCCCGCTCATTCACGGTCATCAGCGCCTCGCGCAGCAGCTCGTGGCGGATATCCGCCTCCTGCCGCTCGGCAACGGTCACATCCTGCGTCGGCTCCTGATCAACAAGCCAGTCCTGCCACTCGCCCTCGCCTTCCTCGCGAAGCGGTGCGTTGAGGCTGGTATCCCCGCCCTTCATCATCCGGCGGTTCATCGCCGTGACCTCGTCTTCCGATACGCCAAGGTCTGTCGCGATCTTCTTCAGATCGTCCGGGTGGAGGTCGGTATCCTCCAGCGCCTGCAACTTGCCCTTCATCCGCCTGAGATTGAAGAACAGTTTTTTCTGGGCGGCGGTGGTGCCGATCTTCACCAGGCTCCACGACCGGAGGATATATTCCTGGATGGAGGCCTTGATCCACCACATGGCATATGTCGCAAGCCGAAATCCCCGCTCCGGCTCGAACTTCTTCACACCCTGCATGAGGCCGATATTGCCCTCGGAGATCAGCTCCGACATCGGCAGGCCATAGCCGCGGTAGCCCATGGCGATCTTGGCCACGAGCCGGAGATGCGAGGTGACGAGACGGGTCGCGGCCTGCGGGTCCTCATGCTCCCTCCAGCGCTTGGCGAGCATATATTCCTCTTCCGGCGCCAGCATCGGAAACTTGCGGATTTCCGAGAGATAGCGGCTGAGCGAGGCTTCGGGGCCAAGCGCAGGAATGGTAGCCGGAAGATTTGTCGACATGCCTGTCCTCCTGATGCGACCCTGTCAGACCGAAAGAAGACTGACCAACTCCTGAATATCGCGGGGCACCGGGCTTTCGAAAGAAAGTTCTTCTTGGGTAGCGGGATGGCGGAAGCCCAGCGTGCGGGCGTGCAGGGCCTGCCGCTGGAACCCGGCAGATGCGCCGATTCTGCGTGCGTTTCGAGACCCGTAGACGGAATCGCCAACAAGACTGTGGCCGATCGCGGCCATGTGCACGCGCACCTGGTGGGTGCGCCCCGTCTCCAGCCGGCAGGCCACGGCTGCGGCATCCTGCAGCAGGCTGGTCACCTGCCAATGGGTGACAGCGCGCTTGCCGGCCGGCGGTTCGACCACTGCCACCTTCTTCCGATTCGCGGCTGACCGCGCGAGGTGCGTCTCGATTCGGCCCTGCTGCTGGCGCGGGCGCCCCTCGACGATTGCGAGATATTCGCGCTGGACGGAATGCGCCGCGAACTGGCGCGCGAGGCCGACATGCGCGGGATCGGTCTTGGCCACCACGAGCAGGCCAGAGGTGTCCTTGTCGATGCGGTGCACGATCCCCGGGCGGGCGACACCGCCAATTCCGGACAGCCGGCCCTCGCAATGGTGGAGAAGCGCGTTCACCAGCGTGTTGTCCGGATTGCCGGCAGCCGGGTGGACGACCAGCCCGGCCGGCTTGTCGACCACCAGGAGATGCGCATCTTCATGGACAATGGCGAGCGGGATCGCCTGCGGCCGGTTCTCCGACGGTGCTGGCCGCGGAACGGTGACCACCAGCCGCTCGCTGCCGGAGACCTTGCGGGCCGGATCGCGCAAGGCGCCCGATACGCCGATGACATGACCGCTGGAAATCAGCGCCTTCAGCCGCTCCCGGCTGTGCTGAGGCAGTGCAATCGCAAGCGCGCGATCCAGCCGGAGACCGGCATGTTCTGGGCCCAGCGACACCTCGACCTGTTCCTCTGGCGCACCCGACTGCATTGCCGCATCAATGTGCGGGTGCTGGCGAGGATATCAAGCAGCGCGCGGGCAGCGATACGGGAAGGCTGCGCAAGCGCCGGCGAGAGCGAAGCCTGCGGGCTCCTGCTGGGCCGGGTGGGGAATGATCGCTGGTGGGTGGAGACAGCGACCCGGGCCCGAAACATCTCTGCCGAGCCGAGGCGCCGTTTCGAGATCGACCCGACACATGTCGTGGCCGCGCACCGGGCCGCGCGCATGCCGGGCGCTGCGTCGGTCATCGGCGTGTGGCACAGCCATCCGGGTGGATTGCTGTTCCCCAGCGAGACGGACAGGGCGGGCGCGACCGAGCGGGGGTGGCTGTGGCTGATCGCCGACGCATCCGGCCGGCACCTCCGGGGGTTCGTGCCCGCGGCCTCTGCACCGGGCGGGTTCCTGCCGGTCCGGCTGCGGGCGGGCGTACCAATCGACTCATGCGCTGATGGCTGCTAGCCGGCAACAATATGGCGCATGGCGAGATATTGTGGTTCGATGCGGCGCGGGGATTCGGCTTCATCCGGCCCGAGATGGGTCCGAAGGATGTGTTTGTGCACGCAACCGCCGTCGACGGCGCCGATCCGGACCTGCTGCGGCCGGGAGCGCGCGTGGAGTTCGAGCTGGTGCAGGGCGGTGATGGCCGGCTGATGGCCCAGCGCGTCCTCGTCTCCGGGGCCGGGCGCCGCCGCACCGCGCGCGGATGATGCGCGACGACCCGGTGGCGCTGGCCGGGCTGCTGGTGCGCCGGCTGACCCACGACCTTGCCGGGCCGGTGACGGCGATGGCAACACTTGCTGCGCTCCGCGAGGCGGACGCGCTGGAGGAGGCAGCGCTTGCCGAACTCCGCGACCGGCTTGCCCTGTTCCGCGCGATCTTCGCCGGAGCGCCGGATGGCCCGGTCGAGCTTGCCGAGACCGGGGCGCTCTTTGCCCGGCAGGCCGAGGGCCTCACGGTCGAACTCGCGCTTGATCCGGCGGCAGCGCCTGCGCGGCTGCGCGCGGGCCTCGCTCTGGGTCTCGAGGCGCGCGCGCTGGTGGCTGCGGGCGGGCGTATCGTCATGACGGTCGCCGGATCCGGTGCAATCCGCGTGGATGCGGCGCCGCTGGCGCGCGAACTGCCGGCGATGCTGGCAGACGCCTGCGCCGGGGGAGCGGCAGGCCTTTCGCCGCACCATGCGCCCGCCGCCTTCGCTGCAGCGCTTGCCGGGCCGGTGCGGCTGGACGCGCAGGACAGACGGCTGGTCTTGATCGTCGATCCCGTCTAGCGCGCGGCGATGGCCGTATGGGGTCTGGTTCTCGGCGGCGCCGTGGGTCTGGTGCTGGGCGGCCCGCTCGGGGCGCTTGCCGGCGCTGTCGTCGGCGGCGCCGTCGACGGACTGCGCCAGGTCGTACTCCCATCGGCATCGGATCGGGCGCAGGTCGCCTTCACCATCGCCGCAATCGCGCTGGCCGGGAAAATGGCGGCCGCAGACGGACATGCCTCGGCGCGCGAGTTCGAGGCCTTCCAGCGCCTGTTCCACGTGCCCGAGGATGAGCGCGCCAACGCCGAACGTTTCTATCGCCTGGCGCAACGATCGCCCTCGGGCTTCGAGGCCTATGCGCGCCAGGCAGCGGACCTGCTCGGGCCGGGCTCGCCGGTCCTGGAGGATCTCCTCGATGCGCTGCTGAGGATCGCGACGGTCGATGGCGTGGACGAGGCCGAGGTCGCGTTCGTGGAGAAGGTCGCCGGCATCTTCGGTTTTGCCGCAGCCGACTGGGAGCGGATTCGGGCCCGGCATCTGGGGCAGAGTGACGACAGCCCCTGGGCCGTGCTCGGCGTCGAGCCCGGAGCGAGCCACGACGAGATCAAGGCGGCATGGCGACGGCTGGTGAAGGCCCACCATCCCGACCGCCACCTGGCCGACGGCGTGCCGCCCGAGTTCATTCGGGTCGCCGAAGACCGGATGGCGGCGATCAATGCCGCCTACGCCCGGTTGAGCAGCGGATGACGGCGCGTGCCGGCCCGGCCGGCATGGCGCCGCAGCATCTCGCCTTCATCCTCTTCATCGACATCCTCTGGGCGGCCAATCTGGTTGCAACCAAGGAAGCCGTTTCGGTGGTGCCGCCGCTGCTTGCAACGGCGCTGCGCTTTGCGATCGTGCTCGCCGTGTGCGTGCCGCACATGCGGCTGGTTCCCGGTCGGATGGGGCTGATTTTCGGGACCGGGCTGGTCGCCGGCGCCCTGCATTTCGGGCTGGGCTCCGCCAGCATCCACCTTGCCACCAATCTTTCCGCGCTGGCCATCGTCGGCCAGCTCGGCGTGCCGTTCAGCCTGCTGCTCGCGATCCTGATCGATGGCGAGCGGATCGCCTGGCGGCGAACCCTGGGCATTGTCCTCGCCTTTGCCGGCGTGACGCTGCTGGTGTTCGACCCGACAATCGCCGACGAGCAGCTTGCCATATTGCTGACCGCGGGGGCCGCGCTCTGCTGGGGTGCGGCAACCCTGATGTTCCGCCGGCTGGCGGGCGTTCATGTGCTCAACCTGCAGGGCTGGCAGGCGATCGTCAGCCTGCCCGCGCTGCTGGCGGCCAGTGCCCTCCTTGAACCCGGCGCGATTGCGGCGGTCGGCGCGGTGCCGCTGTCGGCGCTTGGCTGGATTGCCTATTCCGCGCTGGCCGCCTCGCTGATTGGCCATGCCGGCATGAGCTGGATGCTGCAGCGCTATCCGGTGACCAGCATCACGCCGCTCACGCTCCCGACGCCGCTGCTGGCCGTCATCATTGCCACCGCTGTCTATGGAACTCCGGTGACGCTGCCGATGATCGTCGGCGGCTTGATGACACTGGCGGGTGTTGCCATCATCGCGCTGCGTTCGGCCGCGCGCATGGAGACAGGGCGGCCGGAGAAGAAGGTGACCCACGCGCCATGAACTCGCCGCACGCCAGCCGCTGGATCCCGTCGCCATGCTATGACGCGCGGGAGGAGCCGGTGCGCTTCCTGATCCTGCACTACACCGGCATGCAGGACGAGGATGCCGCGCTTGCCTGGCTGACCAACCCGGAAAGCCGCGTTTCGGCGCATTATTTCGTGCGCGAGAATGGCGAGATCATCCAGACGGTGGAGGAAACCGACCGCGCCTGGCACGCCGGAGTATCGCGCTGGCAGACGGCGAGCGCACTCAATGGAAGCTCGATCGGCATCGAGATCCAGAATCCCGGCCATGAGTGGGGCTATCGCCCGTTCCCGCCGCAACAGATGGAGGCGGTGCTGCGGCTGGTGGACTGCATCGCACGGCGGCACGGAATCGATCGGGCCGACGTGCTCGGCCACTCCGACATCGCGCCCACCCGCAAGGAGGATCCCGGCGAGCTGTTCGACTGGGCGCTGCTTGCACGGCATGGCCTTGCCCTTGCCCGGCCGGAACGCCTGCTGGCGGATCCGGGCTGGCCGGACGGTGCCTTCGGACTGGCGCTGGAACGCTTCGGCTATGACATCAGCGACCTCGCCGCTGCGACGCGCGCGTTCCAGCGCCGCTTCCGGCAGGAGCGCGTGGACGGCATCGTGGATGGCGAAACCCGGGCGATCCTGTTCAGCCTGCAGGTGGAGGAAGAGGCACGGCTGCAGGCCGCCGGCCAGTCGCTCAGTCGCCGGTGAGGATCCGGTCCACCAGCTGCCGCACGGTCGGGATGAAGCCGTTGGAATAGAAGGGGTCGGTCTTGAAGCGATATGCCCCGTGGCCGGCGAACATCAGATTCTGCTCCACGTCGCCGCCATGCGCGATGTCCTGCAGGGTCTTCTGGATGCAGAAGCTGCGCGGATCCGCGAGACGCCCGGTCGAGAAGTCGCCATGGTCCTTCCAGGCCGAGAACTGGCAGTGCGAAAGGCAGCCCATGCAGTCGGCCTGGTCCTTGCGGATGTCCGCCTTCTTGCCCTTGTCCACGAAGATGAGCGTGTTGTCGGGCGTCTTCAGCGCCTCGGCAAAGCCCTGCCCGGCCCAGGTCCGGGCACGCAGCAGATCGTCGCGGGTCACGAAATAGCGGCGCCCGCGCGGCACGCCGACGTCCAGCTCGAACTGATGGTCGCCAGCCGCCTCGGTCGAAAAGGCGATCTGCCGCTCGGACCGGCCTTCCAGCTCGCGCAGGAAGGGGTTGCGGACGGCACTGGAATAGAAGCCGGTGGGCGAGAAGCGATGCAGAAGGATGTCGCCTTCCTCAAGCGTGGTGAGGCGCGCCTTCCAGGCATCGGGGATCGGGCTCTCCATGGTAAGGAGCGGCCGCGTGCCGAACTGGAAGGCGATCCGGCCGAGCTCGGGATTGTCAATCCAGTCCTCCCAGTCACGAAGATACCAGACGCCGCCGGCCATCACGATCGGCACATCGTCGGCAAGGCCGCCCTCGCGCATGGTGGCGCGCAGGTCGCGCACGCGCGGATAGGGGTCCTGGGGCGCCCGCGGGTCCTCGGCATTGGAGAGGCCATTGTGCCCGCCGGCAAGCCACGGATCTTCATAGACGACGGCGCCCAGCCATGCCGCGGCCTTGTGGTAGGCGCGTTTCCAGAGTGCCCGAAACGCCCGCGCCGAGGAAATGATGGGGTAGTAATGCACCTCGTGCGCGGCCGCGATCTCGGAGAGGCGGTAGGGCATGCCAGCACCGCAGGTCACGCCATGGAGCAGGCCGCGGGTGCGCTCGAGAACGCCCTCCAGCACCCGCTGGGCGCCGCCCATCTCCCAAAGGACATTGATGTTGATTGCGCCCCGCCCGGCGCGCAGCTCGTCGGCTGCCATGTCGAACGCGCGACGCACCTGCTCCACTGCACCGTCGATGGCATAGGCAATCAGTTCCTCATGCCGGCCGGCGCGGGTCCGGGCGTGATAGACCTGCGGGATGATGTTGCCATCCGCGTCGGTGCTGTCGGCATTGACGGCCGAAACCGTTCCGAGCCCGCCGGCCGCAGCCCATGCGCCGGACGAGCGGTGGTTGGTGGCTGACACGCCCTTTCCGCCCTCCACGAGGGGCAGAAACTCGCGTCCGCCGATTGCCAGGGCGTTGAGCGCCTTCATGAGTGTCCTTCTTGCCTGTGCGGCGCTGCGTCACCGCGCGAATTCTCGGCCTCTGCGCAGGAGTTGGACGCTTCCGCAAGGGCCGGCTCGGCCGCGGCAAGCACGGCGGCCCGGAGTTCGGGGATCCCGCCGCCCCGCGCGCTGCTCGTAACCAGCGTCTCTGGATGTACATGGGCCATCGCCCGCGCCTCCGCAACCAGAGCGGCCTGAATGGCTGCAAGCTCGCTCGCCTTCGGCTTGTCGGCCTTGGTGAGAACGATCTGGGTGGAGACGGCAGCCTTGCCGAGAAGCGCAAGGACATCACGATCGACCGGCTTCAGGCCATGGCGACTGTCCACGAGGAGGAGCACCCGGGCAAGGCTTGGCCGGCCGCGCAGATAGTCGAACACCAGCGCGGTCCAGCGCTTCACGACATCGCGCGGCGCCTCGGCATAGCCATAGCCCGGCATGTCAACGAGCCGCAGGCGCGTCGGCTCGCCCACATCGAACAGGTTGAGCGCCTGGGTGCGGCCCGGTGTGTTGGAGGTGCGGGCAAGCCCGGACCGGCCCGTGAGCGCGTTCAGCAGCGAGGATTTGCCCACATTGGAACGGCCGGCAAAGGCGATCTCCGGCACATCGTGCGCAGGCAGCAGCGACAGTTTCGGCGCCGTCATCAGGAAGGTGACGGGCCCTGCGAACAGCCGCCGCGCCTCTTCGGCGAGCCCGGGCGCGGCCCCTACTTCGCCGGCGCCGATTTCGGCTGCCTCCGCCGGCCGCGCCGCGAACCTGGCTTGCTGCCACCTTGGCCCTGGCCCGGGCCCTGGGGCGCCGGCGCTGCCAACTGCGCCTGCGGTTCCGGCTTGGGCTCGGCCGCCTTGTCCGCCGGTGCGGCCTTCGCTGCCGCCGGGGCAGGAGCCGGGGCCGGATATTTCCGAATGAGCACCCACTGCTGCAGGATCGAGATCAGGTTGTTCATCACCCAGTAGATCTGCAGGCCGGCCGCAAAGGGCGCCATCACGAACACGAGTATCCAGGGCATCCACGAGAAGATCTTCTTCTGCAGCTCGTCGAGCGGCTGCGGATTCAGCCGGAACTGCACCCACATGGTGATGCCCAGAAGAATCGGCAGGATGCCGATGGCGATGATCGGCGGGGGGGTGAACGGCAGCAGGCCGAACAGATTGACAGGCGTCAGGGGATCAGGGGCCGACAGATCCTGTATCCAGATCAGGCCCGGCTGGTGCCGAATCTCGATGGCAATCAGCAACGTCTTGTAGAGCGCGTAGAAGATCGGAATCTGGACAAGTATCGGCAGGCAGCCAGCCAGCGGGTTGATCTTCTCCCGCTTGTAGAGCTCCATCATTTCCTGCTGCTGCTTGGGCTTGTCGTCCTTGTGGCGCTCCTGGATCTCCTTCATCTTGGGCGCAAATACCCGCATCTTCGCCATGCTGGAATATTGCTTGTTGGCCAGCGGATAGAGGATGATCCGAACGAGGATGGTAAGGCCGATGATGGCCAAGGCCCAGTTGCCGGAAATGCCGTGGAGCCATTGCAGAACCATGAAGATCGGCTGGGCGAGCGCCCAGAACCAGCCCCAGGCAATTGCCCGATCAAACAGCGGCGCCCCCAGATCGTCGCGCACCTGGTTCAAGAGCCGCACCTCCTTGGCGCCGGCGAAGAGATGCGCGCTGGTCGTCGCCATTTCGTTCGGGCCAAGGATTGCGGGCGGCAGCAGATAATCGACTTGGGTGCGATTGCCCGGAGCCGGGGTGAAGCGCGCTTCGATGGTGGTTGCCTGGGCGGGGATCAGGGCCGAAAGCCAGTATTTGTCGGTGATGCCAAGCCAGCCGCCGCGCGACACGAAGGTCTGCGCGCCCCGGTCGCGGAGCTTGTCAAAGCCGATGTCCCCCTCGACGAGATTGCCATTGAGAACAGCGATGGGGCCGGTGTGGATGTTCCAGGTCGAGGGATCGGGTCCGGTGCCGGTGCGGTTGATATAGCCATAGCCGCGCAGCACCGCCGCCTCAGAGGAGCGGTTCATCACCCGCTGGGTGGCAGTGAACAGATAGGTGTCATCGACCTCCAGCCGGATCTCGAAGGCGAGGCCGCGCCCGTCGTTCCAGCGCAGGGTGACCGGCGTGGCGGGGGTCAGCCGCTCGCCATCGGCCTCCCAGCGCGCGTCGGGCGGCGGCGCGCGGGTGCCCGTCCAGCCGGTGCCGGCGAAATAGGCCTCCGGCGTTCCCGATGGTGCAAACAGGCGCACCGGCGGGGAATCGCGGTCCAGCGCCTGGCGATGATCGAGCAGCACGAGGTCGTCGATCCGCGCGCCCTCGAGGTTGATGGAGCCGCGCAGACGCGGGGTTTCGATTGCGACACGGGGGGCAGCGAGCGCCTGTTCGAGCGTGCGGGCCTGCGCCGCACCGGGAACGGCGGCAGGAGCGGGGTCAGCCGCCGGGGCGGGTGCAGCCGGCGCAGCCTCTTGCGCGGCCTGCGGGGTGCCGGTGGCCATCTGCTGCGGGTTCGGAAAGAAGGTTTCCTGAACGAACGCCCAGCCGAACAGGACAATGCCCGAAAGCACCAGTGCAAGAAGGAGATTGCGGTTGTCGGAGGTCACGCGCGGTCCTTCGCCGGCTGAAACGGCAGGCGCACCGTGTCTGGCACCGGGTCAACCCCGTGCCCTCCCCACGGGTGGCAGCGGGCGAGGCGGCGAAGCGTCAGCCACAGGCCCGGAATCGCGCCGTGGCGGCGGAGGGCCTCGATGCCATAGGCCGAGCAGCTTGGCTGGAACCGGCAGGACGGGCCAACCAGGGGCGAGAAAACGAGCCGCCACAGCGAGAACAGCCCGATGAAGACCAGCGCAACCGGGCCTGCCCGGTTGCGGCGAACAACGGGCGCACTCATGCTGCGCGGCTCCGCCGCGCAAGCCGATCGCGGGCGCGCGCCAGCGCACGCTCCGCATCGGCGCACATGGCGGCAAAGGGCTGCTCGGTTTCGCGTGGGCGGGCGATGAACACATGATCCGCGCCCGGAATGGCGTGGGCCGGCAGCACATGGCGGGCGACTTCGCGCAGCCGGCGGCGGGCGCGATTGCGGGCGACGGCATTGCCGATCTTCTTCGAGACCGTGAATCCGGCCCGCGCTTCCGGAAGCCCGGCGGGGCGGACAAGCAGAATGAAGCTCTCGGTCACGATCCGCTCACCGCGATTGGCTGCAAGGAAATCCCGCCGGGCCCGGATGCGGCCGACGGGCGGGCGGGTTTCGCCAGGATGCTGCCGGTCAGGGCCGGCCATGGGCATGCCCGGCGGATGTCCGCCTCAGGCGGACAGGCGCTTGCGGCCCTGCGCACGCCGGCGCGCGAGCACCTTGCGGCCGCCCGGCGTGGACATGCGGGAGCGGAAGCCATGGCGGCGCTTGCGAACCAGCCGCGACGGCTGATAGGTGCGTTTCATCTCTCGGTCCTCAAGAACAAAGCTGAGCTGGCCCGCGACGGACGCGGGCGACAATTCTGGGTTCGTTATCGTTCAGGCGCCGTGGCGTCAACTCGTGCGCGGCGCGGGCGCGTGGCGCATGCGCCCGATTTGCCGCTCCCGCTGGCCGGAAGAGGTTGCTATCAGTCCGGGATGACCACGCAGTTCGCCCTTTCCGACGACCAGATCGCCATCCGCGACATCGCCGAGCGCTTCACCGCCGCCGAAATCACGCCGCACGCGGCCCGCTGGGATGCCGAGCATGTTTTCCCGCGCGACACGATCGTGAAGGCAGCCGAGCTCGGCTTTGCCGCCATTTATGTGCGCGAGGCGTCCGGCGGCACCGGTCTTGGCCGCGTGGAGGCGGCGCTGGTGATGGAGGCGATGGCGCACGGCTGCCCGTCCACATCGGCATTCATCTCCATCCACAACATGGCGGCCTGGATGATCGACCGCTTCGGTGGCGAGGCGGTGCAGGCGAACTATCTGCCCGATCTCGTCTCGATGCGGAAGATCGCAAGCTACTGCCTGACCGAGCCAGGCTCGGGCTCGGATGCGGCGGCGCTCAAGACCAGCGCGGTTCGCGATGGCGACCATTATGTCGTCACCGGTTCCAAGGCGTTCATTTCCGGCGGCGGGGCCAATGATATCTATGTGACGATGGTGCGGACCGGCGAGCCGGGGCCGAAGGGCATCAGCTGCCTGGTGATCGAGAAAGAGATGGAGGGCGTCTCCTTCGGCGCCAACGAGCGCAAGCTCGGCTGGCATTCACAGCCGACCGCGCAGGTCAACTTCGATGCCGTGCGCGTGCCGGTGGAAAACCGCGTCGGCGCCGAAGGCGAGGGTTTTCGCATCGCGATGATGGGGCTCGACGGCGGGCGGCTCAACATCGGCGCCTGCTCTCTCGGCGGGGCGCAGCGGGCGCTGGACGAAGCCATCGCCTACACAAGGGAGCGGCAGCAGTTCGGGCGCGCCATCGTGGATTTCCAGGCAACGCAGTTCACGCTCGCCGACATGGAGACGGAGCTTCAGGCCGCCCGGCAACTGCTCTACACGGCAGCCGCCAAGGTCGAGGCGAATGCCCCCGACAAAACCAGGTTCGCAGCAATGGCCAAGCGCTTCGCGACCGACACCGGCTCGGCGGTGGTCGATCGCGCGCTGCAACTCCACGGCGGTTATGGCTATCTGATGGACTATCCGGTGGAGCGGCTCTGGCGTGATCTGCGCGTGCACCGGATCCTCGAGGGCACCAACGAGATCATGCGCGTGATCGTCGCGCGGGAGATGCTGCGGCAATAGAGCAACATCCGTCCCCGGGGGGCCCGGGGGGGGGGGCCCGCCGGGGGAAGGATGTGGGGACGACCAAAAGATTGGG
>JBKBXK010000010.1:0-20071 GCA_046314095.1 Thermaurantiacus sp.
GAAGCTTCGAGGAACTCGACATGTATGTCGAGCACAACTGTGTCGATTTCGATATGGAAAAGACGCGCATTCCCGGCGACGGGGTGGTGACCGGGTCGGGCACGATCAACGGCCGGCTGGTGTTCGTCTTCTCACAGGATTTCACCGTGTTCGGCGGCTCGCTTTCGGAGCGGCACGCACAGAAGATCTGCAAGATCATGGACATGGCGATGAAGGTGGGCGCGCCGGTGATCGGGCTGAACGATTCGGGCGGCGCGCGAATCCAGGAAGGGGTGGCGAGCCTTGCCGGCTATGCCGAGGTGTTCCAGCGCAATGTGCTCGCCTCGGGCGTGGTGCCGCAGGTTTCGCTCATCATGGGACCGTGCGCGGGCGGGGCGGTCTATTCTCCGGCCATGACCGACTTCATCTTCATGGTGAAGGACAGTTCCTACATGTTCGTGACCGGCCCGGACGTGGTGAGGACCGTGACCAACGAAGTCGTGACGCAGGAAGAGCTGGGCGGCGCCATCACCCACACAACGAAATCCGGTGTGGCCGACCTCGCCATGGAGGACGATATCGACGCGCTGATCCGGACACGCGCCTTTTTCGACTATTTGCCTGCATCGAACCGCGTGCCACCGCCGCATCGTCCTTCCGCCGACCCTTGGCAGCGGGAGGACCGTGCGCTTGACACACTTGTGCCAGCGCAGGCGACAAGGCCCTACGACATGCACGAGCTCATCCGGCGCGTGGCCGACGACGGGCAGTTCTTCGAGCTGCAACCCGCCCACGCCGCGAATATCATCATTGGCTTCGGCCGCATCGAAGGCCATGTCGTGGGCTTCGTCGCCAACCAGCCGATGGTGCTTGCTGGGTGCCTCGACATAGCTTCGTCGAAGAAGGCGGCGCGGTTCGTGCGCTTCTGTGACGCCTTCTCGATCCCGATCGTCACGTTCGTGGACGTGCCAGGATTCCTCCCCGGCGTCGCGCAGGAGCACAACGGCATCATCAAGCATGGCGCGAAGCTGTTGTTCGCCTATGCCGAGGCGACCGTTCCCAAGGTGACAGTGATCACCCGCAAGGCCTATGGCGGGGCCTATGACGTGATGGCTTCGAAACATCTCCGCGGCGACCTGAATTATGCCTGGCCGACGGCGGAGATCGCGGTGATGGGTGCCAAGGGCGCCGTCGAGATCATCTTCCGGAAGGATATTGGCGATGCGGACAAGATCGCCGCGCGCACGGCAGACTATGAGGCGCGCTTCGCAAACCCGTTCGTGGCAGCCTCCAAGGGCTTTGTCGACGAAGTGATCATGCCGCACGCGACTCGCAAGAGGATTGCGCTCGGTCTCCGGAAACTCAGGACCAAGCAACTTTCGAACCCCTGGAAGAAGCACGAGAACCTCCCTTTGTAAGGAGCCCGCGGCATTGGCGCGGCTTTTCCGGCTGTATACACCCGGCTAGCCGGACAGCGGTGGATCGGGTCGTTATCATCGGGGCATCCGGAGGCATCGGATCTGCGCTCGCCGAGGCGGCCGAGACGCGCGGCGCGGATGTGCTGCGCTTGTCAAGACCCGACATCGACCTCGAGAGACCGGAAAGCCTTGAAGAGGCGGCCGAAGCGGCCGGCGACGAGCTTTCCCATGTGATTGTCGCTGCTGGTCTGCTGCATCGCGACGGGCGCGGTCCAGAACGGAGTTGGCGCGAGCTCGACCATGGCTGGATGCTCGAGACCTTCCGCGTGAACAGTATCCTGCCCGCACTCGCCGCGCGCGCCTTCCTGCCGAAGCTGCGCCGTAGCGAGCGGGCGGTCTTCGCAGCCTTATCAGCCCGCGTCGGCTCGATCGGCGACAATCGCCTGGGTGGCTGGCACAGCTATCGCGCGTCCAAGGCAGCACTCAACCAGCTGATCCGGACTTTGTCGGTGGAGCTGCAACGGAAAAACGCCAACGCCATCATCGCTGCGCTTCATCCGGGCACGGTGGATACGGGGATGTCGAAGCCCTTCCAGCGCAACGTTCCTCCGGAGAGGCTCTTCCCACCTGGGACCTCCGCTGCGCATCTGTGGCGGGTGATCGATGCGCTGACGCCGGCCGACAGCGGCGGGTTCTTTGCCTGGGATGGCACGCCCATCCCCTGGTAACCGTGCGCGCGACTGGCATTTTTCGCCGCAATCCCCATGTCCCTGCCGAAATCACACCGGGCCATCGCCCTGTTTGGGTCGCATTCGTCCCCCATGTCGCAACCGAAGACCGGGGGGAAGCGTAGCAACACCGAATTCGGAGCGACACGAAATGACTGCACCCCGCGCCGCCTTTCGCGGCCTCCTGTTCTCTCTCGCCGGCGCAATCGCCGCTTCGGCGGCCGCGGCACAGGCCCCCGTGCTGGGGCCGGACGCCGCTGCGTGCCGCCCGGGCAGTGGCGAAACCGCGCTGCTGGTCGTGATCGATGGCTTCAAGCATCGTGACGGCCTGGTTCGCGCCGAAGTCTATCCCGCGAACGACGACGACTTTCTGAAGCTCGACCATCGGCTGAAAGCGGAAGGGAAATTTTTCCGCCGGGTCGAAGTCGCCCCGCCCGCATCCGGCCCTGCCAAGATCTGCGTGCGTCTGCCAGAGCCCGGCGACTATGCCGTGGTCGCGCTCCACACCACCAACGTCGAGACGCACCGGCGCCGGTTCAACTTCCGCCAGGATGGGGTGGGGTTCGCAAACAACCCCCGCCTCGGGACCAGCCAGCCGCGGGCCGAGCGGGTCACGGTCAACACGCGCCGCGGTGTCAACGAGGAGGTGGTGATCCTGAACTACCTCCGCGGCCTGGCCATGCGCCCGATCCCGGGGGCGGCGACGCGGACAGCCGAGCGACGGTAGGGCATCGCCTGCGCGGCAACCACGAAATCCAAATCTGGCGCCGGGCCAAATCGACCTCGCGCCGATGGGATGTGCGCCAGCCCAGCCTCACAATGCCATGTCTAGCGTGCATTTCACCATCAGCAACGCGATCGTCAGCCCGCCCAATATCCACCAGAGCGTCTTGGACCCTGAACCGGCCACCGGGCCCGGAGCAGGAGTCGGGGCCGGTTCCGGCCGAAAGGGCTGCGGCGGTTTTGGGGCAGGGCCAGGTTCGGGCGAAGGGCCAGGTTCAGGGCCGGAGTCCGGGCCGGGCAATGGGTTCCGCCGCAGCGCGTTGGCTCCGAGCCGCACGAGCGCAGTGTTGGCAGCGGACGCGACCTTCGCACTGTCGTCCACCACCAGCGCGCGGAGCGCTTCGGTAGCCTTGCGCTTCAACACCTGTTCGCGCCCACGGGCGAGCGTGACCAGCATGTCAACCGCGTCGGTGCGATCGTTGGCAATCTGCGAGGCCAGCTTTTCCTTCAGTTCGTCCGGAAAATCGATGCGCGCTGCCGGATTTCGCGCGACAACCAGCGAGCCCTCGACCGCCCCCAACGGATAATATTGTGGAGTCTGCTTCACCCGCTCGCGCGCAAGTGCCCGGCGGACATACTTGTAAAGGCCGTCGACGGTGATTTCACCCGTGCCCTCCGGATCAGCATCGCCATTTGCGATGCCTTCCATCAGCGTGCGCGTGAACACCGACTCGACAGCGCTGTCGCCTTCCTGCTCCTGCGCAAGCTGGCGTTCGCATGAGGCGGTGATGAGGACCCGCCCCTTGCCGCTTTCAGCTGCTTCCGCAGCTTCGGCAGCTGTGAAGAAATCGTCCCGGTCGACTGTCTGCGCAGTCGCCGACTTGAAGGCTACGCCCTTGAGAAATGCGCCCGAGTGGCAGGTGTCGACGAGGATCACCTGCCGGGCGGCGATGCTGTCCTGCGCACGCTCGGTAATGAAACGGCTTTCAACCGCAGTCGCCATCAGCGCGTCGTGGCGGGTGTCGCGCGCCACAAAGTACAGCCGGCCGGCGCGGTCGCGCATGCCATGTCCTGAGAGGAGAAGTACCAGCAGGTCGTCCGGGTCGGCCTGATCGAAAAAATGGTTGATGGCGAGCTTCGCGGTCACATGGTCGGCATCTGCAACCAGCTGCACCTGATACGGGCCGACGGATTCGCGCTCGAGCAGCTGCTTCAGCCGCGCACCATCCGAGACGGGCGACTTCAACGCCGGGATGGCGGGGTCGTCGAAGGTGCCGTTCGCAACAATGAGCGCCCTGCGGTTCATCTTGAGGAGGCAGACGTCATCCGCCGGCAAGACGACCGGCAAGGTCCAGCAATTCCTTCGGTGGCTTTCCGCCACCTTCCCATTCCAGCTCGGTATCGCCGATCTTCAGTCGCAGCTTGGTGCCGGGAGGCTGGCGACCCAGCCAGTCGCCAAGCAATTTCACTACCTCTGGAAAGACCCGACGCCCGATGCGGGCAAGAAGGCCCAGCGCCTCGAGCGAGAGCGCCTTTGAGCCATCCGGCGCCACGCCTTCGGTTGCCCTCTCGACGCGCGTACCGGAAACCGAGCCGAGTTCGTCCATGAGGAGTTCGAGCGTGCGTTCGTCTGCGCGCACGCCTTCCAGCATGATCGCCATCTCGGCGACGCTGCTCCCCGATCCTTCGCTCATGAACCACCCCCTTCGCTCGGGGGTGAAATTACGACAAGCGGAGTAGCAAGTCCAGCAAACGGCTGGTGTCAGGCTGGCGGCGTGACCTCCCACGTCTGGCCCCGGCGCAGCAAGGCAGCGAGATCGGCCACCTTGCCCTCGGTCGCCTTTGCCACCTGCTCGTTGAGCACCGCCTCGAAACTTGGCCGCGGATCGCAATAGATCACGCCAAGAGCCACGGGAAACTGCGGAAACGGCATGTTGATGAGCATGTGCGCGACGGAGCGGTTGGTCTCGTCGTGAACGATCACCTGTGGCAGTGTCTCCGGAGTCACCTCGATCACCTCCAGCATCAGACAATCGCGATCGAGCGAAAGTCCGCGCTTGCCGTTGGCGAACAGCATGGGCCGGCCCTGTTCCAGCCAGAGCTGCGTTTCGGGGGCCGCCCTCTTGCCCGTGAAGGCCTCGAACACGCCGTCATTGTAGACCACGCAGTTCTGGTAGATCTCCACGAAGCTGGTGCCCTTGTGCGTGTAGGCGCGCTTCAGCACCTCCGGCATCTGCGTTTGCGCCGTGTCGATGGTGCGCGCAACGAAGCGGGCGCCTGCGCCAAGCGCGAACTCGCACGGCTTCACTGGCCGGTCGATCGAGCCGAAGGGCGTGGTGGGTGATCGCGTACCGAGCCGCGACGTGGGCGAAGCCTGACCCTTGGTGAGGCCGTAAATCTCGTTGTTGAACAGCAGCACCTGGCAATCGAGATTGCGCCTGAGGAGGTGCAGCATGTGGTTGCCGCCAATCGAAAGCCCGTCACCGTCGCCAGTCACGATCCAGACGTCGAGTTCGGGATTGGCGAGCTTGACCCCGGTGGCGAGTGCCGGCGCGCGGCCGTGGATGGTGTGGAACCCGTAGGTCTCCATATAATAGGGGAAGCGCGACGAGCAGCCGATGCCGGAGATGAACACCGTCTTTGCTGGATCCGCTCCCAGTTGGGGCATGGTGCGCTGGACCGCCTTCAGGATTGCATAGTCCCCACATCCGGGGCACCAGCGCACCTCCTGGTCCGACGCCCAGCCCGCAGGCGACGCTGCCGGGGAAACAGGGGTCATCTCGTTCATTGCAGCGCCTCCTCGATGGCGGCTTCGATTTCGGCGATGCGGAAGGGCTGGCCGGAAACCTTGGTGACCGGCCGCGCGTCCACCAGATAGCGATCTCGGAGCAAGGTTTTCAGCTGGCCCATGTTCATCTCCGGCACGATCACCCGCTCGAAGCCGGAGAGCAGATCGCCGAGATTGGCAGGCATGGGATGGATGTGGCGCAGATGGATGTGGGAGACCGAATGGCCCTTCGCGCGGGCACGCTCGACGGCCTTCAGGATCGGGCCATAGGTGCTGCCCCACCCGACCACCGCCAGCCTGCCCGCGCCATCGCCCACCGCCACGTCCTGCCTGGGGATGAACTGCGCGATGCCGTCCACCTTGGCGTGGCGCACTTCCGTCATTTTCTGATGGTTGGCGGCCGAGTAGTCGATGTTGCCAGTCTCGAAACTCTTTTCCAGCCCGCCGATCCGATGGGTGAGCCCGGGCGTTCCCGGCTTCACCCAGATGCGCGCCAGAGTCTCCGGATCGCGGGCATAAGGGTTAAGCCGCCCGACCTCGGGCACCGCGTCGTGAAACGCCACTGGAAAAGGCTCGAAATCATGTCGGTCCGGCACCCGCCACGGCTCGGCCGCGTTGGCGATATAGCCGTCTGTCAGAAGGATGACGGGGGTCATGAACCGCGTGGCAAGTCGGCAGGCTTCGATCGCCACCTCGAAACAGTCCGACGGAGAGCGCGCCGCGATGACCGGAATCGGCGTGTCACCATTGCGGCCGAACACCGCCTGGTAGAGGTCGGACTGCTCTGTCTTGGTGGGAAGGCCCGTGGACGGTCCGCCACGCTGGGAGTTCACGATCACGAGCGGCAGCTCGGTCATCACGGCAAGCCCCATCGCCTCGGTCTTCAGCGCGATGCCGGGGCCGGAGGAGGAGGTGACTCCCAGCTGGCCCGCGTAGCTTGCGCCGATGGCAGCGCAGATGGCCGCGATCTCGTCTTCAGCCTGGAAGGTTGTGACCCCGAATTCCTTCAGGCGGGCAAGCGCGTGGAGAATGGATGAGGCGGGCGTAATCGGATAGCTGCCGAAGAACAGCGGAAGTTCGGCAAGCTTCGCCCCCGCCACGAGGCCGAGCGAGAGGGCGTCGGCGCCGGTGACAGTGCGATAAACGCCCGGCTCCACGTCGCGGCGACCAATGTGAAACTGCTTCAGCGGCCCCGAAAGCTCAGCCGTCTCACCCCATGCATGGCCGGCGTTCAACGCGGCCAGATTGGCGTCCTTCAGATCCGGGCGGCCGGCGAACTTGCCCTCGATCCACTGGACGACTGGCGCGCGCGGGCGCCCGAACATCCACATCACGAGGCCTAGCGTCCACATGTTCTTGGTGCGCAGCGCCTCCTTGTTGGAAAGGCCGAAGGGCTTCACTGCTTCCATTGTCATCTGGCTGACGGGAAGCGCCATCACCTGCCAACGCGCAAGGCTGCCATCCTCGAGCGGGCTTTCCGTATAGCCCGCCTTCTTGAGATTTCGCTCGGTGAACTCGGTTGCGTCCGCAATCACCAGGCCGCCCGGCTTGAGCGTTTCGAGATTCACCTTCAGCGCCGCCGGATTCATGGCCACAAGCACATCCGGCGCATCGCCCGCCGTCTCGATGTCGGTCGCCCCAAAGTGTATCTGGAATGCAGAAACGCCGAAAAGCGTGCCCGCCGGCGCCCGGATTTCAGCCGGAAAGTCCGGAAAGGTGGAAAGATCGTTGCCGGCAAGCGCGGTCGCCAGCGTGAACTGCCCTCCGGTCAACTGCATGCCATCGCCCGAGTCGCCGGCGAAGCGCACGACCACGGCATCATGGGCCTCGGCTGCTGGGGGAGGCGGGACGGTGGATTTCATTGTCGCGGCTGTGGCCACAGTCGGGGTTCTCCCGTGCTCTGTTGCGCCCGGTCTAGGCCTCTCCCAGCCCGGGGCCAAGTGCGTTCTCGCGGCAGAATGGTGAACAGTCCCTGTCCCAAAGCCCTTGCCGCACGGCCAATCCGGCAAGCGTCAGCAGCGTGCGCGCATGCCGGCGCCCCAGACGCGGCACGTCCGCATCATAGCCGCCACCCAGCGTCACCGCGAACGGGATACCGCGGCGCACCAGTGCTTGGCGCACCATGGTGTCACGGGCAAGCAGACCCGCATCGGTGAGCTCCAGATGACCGAGTCGGTCGTCGCAGTGCGGATCAACGCCCGCCTGCACCAGCACGAGATCCGGTCGCGCCGCATCGATCAGCCGAGGAAGCTCTGCCATCAGCGCATCTAGGTAAGGACCGTCGCCGATGCCGGGCGGCAAGGCCACGTCGCAGCTGGACCGGGCCTTGCGGACTGGGAAATTCTTGTCGCAATGAATGGAGAATGTGGTGATCCCCGGATGGCCCGCGGTGATGACAGCTGTGCCGTCGCCCTGGTGGACATCAAGATCGACAACAAGCACCCGCCGGCCGGCGCGCGCCTGCGCGAGTGCGGCGACACCGAGATCGTTGAACACGCAGTAGCCGGCCCCGAAATCGGGCATGGCGTGGTGGGAGCCACCGGCAAGGGTCAGTGCGAGGCCATCTGAAAGGGCCGCCTCGGCTGCAGCAAGCGTTCCGCCGACCGACAGACGCGACCGCAGCGCGACTGCCGCCGTCACGGGAAAGCCGATGCGCCGCTCTGCTGCAGGCGAAACCTTGGCCGCCAGCACCGAAGCCACCCATTGCGGCGTGTGGGCAGCCAGCAGCACTTCTTCGGCTGCCGCCTGTGGCTCTGCCCAGCGCAGAGGCGCGCCGTCGGCGACAAGCGCATCGCGCGTTGCCTTGTACTTGGACATGGGGAAGCGATGGCCCGGCCTGAGTGGGGCCACATAATCGGGATGGAAGAAGGCGCGCACGCGCCCTGCGGGTCTGCTTCCGGGCGCGACCGGTCAAGAAGGCGCAGTGGCGCAGCCCTCTTGGCATCGCACCGCTGCGTCCTTATAGCCCCACCTCCGCCGGCATATTCCTCGGTAGCTCAGCGGTAGAGCATCCGACTGTTAATCGGACGGCCGTAGGTTCGAATCCTACCCGAGGAGCCAGCGGCCTGCCCGGTTAGTGGCGCGCTTCCAGGATCATGTTGAACGGCCCCTCTGTCGCGCGACGCACACGGCTGAAGCCGGCATCGTTCAGAACCGCGGTCAGCTTCGCCTCGCCTGCCTGGGCGCCCAGCGCCGTGCCAACCTCCTGCGCCAGTGACGTAGGACAACAGACCATGGTCGATCCGTTGTAATAGAGACGGCTGACGGGGTTGCCGATATTCGCGGCCACATTGTCGGAAGCGATCGGCTCCACCAGCATCAGCGCCCCATCCGGCTTCAGAAGCGTGGCAAGATGTGCCGCACAGCCAGCTGGGTCGCCCATGTCGTGCAGGCAGTCAAACATGGTGATGAGGTCGAATCCGTCCTCCGCGATCTCCTTGGCTGCCATCGTTTCGAAGCGCACGCGATGGCCAAGCCCGTGCTCGGCTGCATGCGTGCGCGCCTCGGCAATCGACGCCGGGTGAAAATCATAGCCGACGAACCGGCTGGCGGGCCACGCCTTAGCCATCAGCAGCGTCGAATGGCCAACGCCACAGCCAATGTCAGCCACCTTCGCGCCCTCCTCGAGCCGTGCCTCCATGCCGTCTAGTGCCGGCACCCATGCCTGGGCGATGCTGTTGACATACCCCGGCCTGAAAAAGGCACCGACCGCACAGAACAGGCAGCCGCCAAACTCGCCCCAGGCGACACCACCACCGTCGCGGAACGCCGCCTCGACCCGAGGCTCCGCCTCGATCATGGCAGCTGCCAGGTCGAAGGCACCCTCCATGTAGACCGGGCTGTTCCTGACTGCAAAAACCATCGCCTGCTCGGGCGACAGCGCGAATCGATCGCCGGCGGCATCATATGTGATGAAGCCGTTCGAGGCTTGGGCGAGCGCCCATTCGCGCACCAGTCGCCGACCCTTGAGGCCGGCCCGGTCGGCAAGCTGGTCGGCGGTCAGAGGGCCGTTTTCGTGGAGGGAGTCATAAAGGCCAAGCCGGAAGCCGAGCCTGGTGGTGGGCGTTCCAAACGCACCGCCCAGATCTGTAAGCATCTTGCCGACAAACGCGTGCAGCGCCTCCTCACGGAGGGTCATTTTTCATCTCCCCAATTGTTGAACAGCCAATTTGTAGCATATCTGACATCTTATCGCAAAAAGTCGACGCCTGCTGTGCGGACGTTCACTCCGCACTTCGGCCTTGCACACAACCTGCGTGCGTGCCATTTTCAAGCCGGGCTCAGATTGCGGGAGGAGCGGGCCATGGCAGATGCCCCTGTGCTGGAAACCGGGCCCGAGCCCGCAACGCCTCGCACTGACGGCGAGTTCGACGTGGTCATCGTCGGCGCCGGTCTGTCCGGCATTGGTGCCGCATGGCACATGCAACAGCGCTGTGCCGGCACATCCTATGCAATCCTCGAAGCGCGGGACGCGATCGGCGGCACATGGGATCTCTTCCGCTATCCCGGCATCCGCTCCGATTCCGACATGTTCACCCTCGGCTATATCTTTCGTCCCTGGGAGGAGCAGAAGGCAATCGCCGATGGGCCGTCCATCCGCCGCTATGTGAACGACACCGCACGCGACAGCGGGATCGACCGGCACATCCGCTTTCGCCACAAGGTGACGGATGCCGCGTTTGACAACGTCTCGGGCCGCTGGACCGTGACCGCCGAGACCCCGGACGGCCCCCGGCGCTTCAGCGCCCGCATGCTGCTGATGGCAGCCGGCTATTATTCCTACGACAATCCCTACAACCCGCCGCTGCCCGGAGAGGACCGGTTTGCCGGCACAATCTTCCATGCCCAGCACTGGCCGCAGGATCTCGACCATGCGGGAAAGCGCGTCGTGGTGATCGGATCCGGTGCCACCGCCGTCACCATCGTGCCCGTCGTCGCCGAGACGGCAGCGCATGTCACGATGCTGCAACGCTCGCCGACATGGATGGTGTCCCGGCCGTCTGAAGACCGTGTGGCCAACCTGCTGCGGAAGGTGCTGCCGGCCAAGGCAGCCTATGCGCTGGTGCGCTGGAAGAACATTCTCTGGCAGAATCTGGTGTTCAAGAGCGCCCGCAAGGATCCGGCCAAGGCCAACCGGCGACTTCTCGAACTGCTTGCAAAGGAGCTACCCGAGCAAGAGGTCTCCGCGCATTTCACGCCACGCTACAATGTCTGGGAGCAGCGTCTTTGCCTTGTTCCCGACAGCGACTTCTTCGATGCCGTGAAGGCCGGGCGCGCGGAGGTGGTGACCGACACCATCGACCATCTGGACGAAGGGGGCATTGTGCTTGCCTCCGGACGGCGGCTGGAGACTGACATCGTCGTGAAGGCAACCGGCCTCAATGTGCAGATGATGGGCGGTGCGCGCATCCGCGTTGATGGCGCAGACGTGAAGCTTTCCGAGCGGTATATCTATCGCGGCATGATGATCGAGGGTGTCCCCAACCTCGTTTATGTGTTCGGTTATTTCAACGCCTCCTGGACGCTTCGGGCAGACCTGACCTCCATCTGGTTCTGCCGCCTTTTGAACGAGATGAAGTCGAGGGGCGCCGACATCGCGGTGCCGGTGAGGCCCGACGTGGCGCTCGATGAAGAGCCGCGGTTGCTCACCTCGGGCTATGTGCAGCGCGCGCTTGCCGTGCTGCCGAAGCAGTCGACCGCGGCCCCCTGGCGGGACACGCAGGATTATCTGGCCGACCGGAAGTCTATCCTGAAAGGGCCAGTCGGCGACAGCGTGTTGCAGTTCATGAAGGCACAGGCGCCGGCTGCTGGCGTACCCACGTCGGCATCGGTTCCCGAACCGGCGGAGTGAGGGACGTCTTTCAGGCCCCGAACAGGCCGTGCACCCGCCAGCCGAAGTCGCCGCTGGCGCGGTCTTCCCCATCGCCGGAACGGTAGAGCCAGAGCCGGGTTCCGTCCGCCACCTCGACGATGAAATAGTCCCGGATGGCGCCGGGATCTGCTCCCGGTTCCCACCAGGCGGCGTGCATGCGTTCCGGCCCGTCGGCAGCGCGCACACGGTGCCGCCGGCCGCGCCAGGCGAACATCGCCGGCGGCCTGTCGGGCAGCATGGCGATCGCATCCACCCGCTCCGGCGGATCGAGCAGGCAGGTCGGCCGCGGCAGGTGGGCCGGCCATGTGGCCAGCCGCTCGCGCGCAAGCGCAGACACACGACCGACGCTCGCCTCGGGGAAAGCTGCCGCACGCGGCGCGGCGCGGAACACCGCCCCCGGGCCAAGCCGGGCCGCCAGCATGTCCGCCGCTTCTGCAAAGCCTGCCGAGGCCGGCCCGGTGCCGAGTTGCTCGGGCACAAGCGGCGCCGACAGCGGGCAGGACAGAACCGCGTCCTCGATGCCGAAGCCCGGGTCGATTCCTTCCACCAGCATGTGCAGCAGCCGAGCCATGTGCGCCCGATCCCGCGTGGGAGCAGACGCGCCTGCGCGTACGGCAGCGACGCTGCCATCGAGGCGGCGGAACAGGAGATCGAGCCTGAGCGCACCCGTGCCTGTCTGAGCAAGCTTCTGCGCGAGCAGCGGCACCAGCCGATCGATGAGGGCGTGCAGTGCCTCGGAGCTGGCAACCGGTTCAGCGAGCACAAGGCGGGCCGACAATTTCCCGGCATGCGGAAGATAGTCGAGCGGTTCGCCGGCTTGCCCAAGCGCCTGGTCCAACCGCTTCAGCACCTCGATACCGAAGCGGCGGCCGACCGAGGCCCGCGGCAGCGCCATCAGATCGGAGACCGAGACAATGCCGAGCCGGGCAAGAGCATCAGCATCCTCCGGCGGCAGGCGGAGCGCCGCAACCGGCAGCGGGGCGAGCGCCTCGGAAGCGCCATGCACGGGTGCAATCGCAACAGGCGCGGCAGCGTATCTGGCAAGCGCGTTGGCAGCGCCCGCGGTATCCGCGAGGCCGACGCGCGTCTTCACCCCATCGCGGGCAAGCCGCGCCTGTATCCGCTCCAGCATCCGTTCCTCGCCCCCGAACAGGTGCGAGGCGCCGGCTGCGTCCAGCCACAGGCCATCGCACGGGTCGAGCGCCACCAGCGGGCTCAGCCGCGCCTGCAGCCAGCGGGCAAGCCGGGCGAGCGCGTCTGCGTCGGCGGCAGGGTCGAGATCCTCCACATGCAACCCCGGCAACCGGGCGCGAACGGTTGCGAGCGCTTCACCGGCGCGGATGCCCAGCGCCTGCGCCTGCCCGCATGCTGCACCAACCTCCAGACGGTTGCCGCGGCGAACGGCCAGCACCAGCGGTTCAGGCAGCAGCGCACCTGCCTTCGACCGGGCGCGCCGAAGCCGGTCTGTCGGCCAGTTGGGAAGCCAGAGCGAGATGATTCGGGGCATCGGGATCCAGGGGCCAGGAGGCCTCGAGAAGGAAGGTCTGCGGGAGCACCATGGCCGCGGCGCCGCGGGCCCGGGCAAGGGTGAGCAGAAGACATGGCGGGCCGATGCCTGGGCCGCCCACCCCGGCATGGAGCGGCCGCCAGGCCGGCATCGCCGAGGGCGCCGGCGCCAACTCCCAGCAGCTGGCGGCTGCCGTGGGGACACGGGCGGAAAGCGGCCGGCGATGCAGCAGCAGAGCGAGCGTTCCGGTGCGCGCGGCGCGCAACTGCAGCCGGCGGCTGGCGGCCGTGAGCCAGGGGCCGGGCCGCTGCAATTCGCCCACCACCCCGGCGACACTGCCCATCGCCTCTTCCATGGCGGCAAGCACCGAGCGGTCTCTGTTCGCGCGGGCGAACAGCAGCTGCGCCGGAGGCAGGCCGGCGTGGGCGAGACCTGGCGGGAACAGATCGTGCATCGGGCCGGCCCAGAGAATGTCTCGCCCCTCCCGACAAGCGATCCGGCCAGCGATGCGGGCTGCAAACGCCGCCCCCAGCGCATGGGCATGGGGATGACCCGGCGCGGGCAGGATCTCGTGCAGGGCATGAGGCAGAAGGCCGCCGCCCAGAAGCGAGTCGACGAATTCACAGCCGATCGGAAGTAGCGGCTCTGCAGAACCCGTGCCCGCATCCACTGCGGCAAGCCGGCGACGCAACTCCGCAAGAGCGGTCGCGCGGCCATCGGCTACGCGAATCGGGGCGGAGTTCAACCTCATGTTCCTATTTTGTTCTTTTGTGTGCAACAGGAGTCAAGCACCTGCGTGCAGGCGTCAGGTCATCGCGGCAAAGCGCTCCACCCGATCGGTCGGGCCCGAGACGATCAATATATCCGAGGCATAGACCACGGTTTCGGGCGTGGCATAGGTGAAGTCCTCGCGCGGGCGCTTGACGCCCACGATGGTGATCCCGTGCTTCTTGCGCACGTCGGTCTCGGCGAGCGACTTGCCGGCCAACTCCATCGGAGTCCGCGTCTTCACGATGGCATAGCCATCGTCGAACTCGATGAAATCGATCATGCGCCCGGTGACGAGATGCGCCACCCGCTCGCCCATCGCCGCCTCGGGATAGACGACATGGTGTGCGCCGGTCCGTTCCAGAATCCGCCCGTGATTCTCCGAAACGGCCTTGGCCCAGATGTCGGGCACCTTCATTTCCGAAAGTGCCAGAACCGTCAGCACGCTCGCCTCGATATCCGAGCCGATGCCGACCACCACGTGCGGGATGTCGTTCACGCCCAGCCGCTTCAGCGCCACGGAACTGGTGCTGTCGGCCTGCACCACATGGGTCAGCTCCTCCGACCAGAGCTGCACCATCTCCATATTCTGGTCGATGGCCAGCACCTCGTGGCCCATGCGGATGAGAGAGCGCGCCGTCGAGCCACCGAAGCGCCCGAGGCCGATCACTGCGACCGGGTCCTCGCGGGAAAACTCCATCTTAGCCAACGATCGGACGCTCCTCCGGGTAGCGATAGGGGGTGGACCGGGTCCTCAGCGCGAGTGAGGCCGCAATGGTGATGCTTCCCACCCGCCCCACGAACATCAGCACGACCAGGAGCAGATGCGCAACCGGGGGAAGTTCGGCCGTGACCCCGGTGGAAAGCCCGACGGTGGCGAACGCGGAGATGGTTTCGAACAGCGCATCGCGCATCGGCAGGCCCGAAAGCGACACGAGAAGCGCACTCCCCACCCCGACAATCCCGACTGCAAGCAGCACGATGGCAAGCGCCTGACGCTGCGTGTCGGGCGAGATGCGGCGGCGAAACGCATTGGTGTCGGTCTCTCCCTTGATCTCCGCCCAGACGACGAAGCCGAGCAGCAGGAAGGTTGTCACCTTGATGCCACCGGCAGTCCCCGCGCTGCCGCCACCGATCAGCATCAGGGCATAGGACAGAAGGATGGTATCGTCGTTCATCGAGCCGATGTCGTGGACATTGAAGCCGCCACTGCGAGTCATGACCGAGTGAAAGGCAGCTCCGAGGAGCTTCACGTCCAGCGATTCGCGGCCGAGGGTGGCCGGATTGCCCCACTCCGCCACCAGCGTCCCGAGAAAGCCGACCGCAAGCAGGATGGCCGTGCCGAGCAGCGTGAGCTTGGTGTGGATGGACCATGTCCTCGGCACCCGCCAGCCGATGCGGAGCTCATGCACCACCGGAAAGCCGATGCCGCCCAGGATCACGCCCAGCATCAGTGGAACAAGCACGAACCCATCGAAGCGAAAGCCGGCAATGCCGCCGGGATAGATGGTGAAGCCGCCATTGTTGAAGGCAGATACGGCGTGAAACACGCCGTTCCACGCAGCGCGCGGCCAAGGCTCGCCATAGGCGAAGTGAAACTGCAGCGTCAGCCATGTGGCAAGCACCGCCTCGACGACCAGCGACATGCCGACGATCAGCTTCACCACCGCCGTCACGTCGCCAAGTTGCAGGCTTCTGAGCTCGGTCTGTGCGGCCATGCGCCGCGCAAGGCTCATCCGCCGCGAAATGAGCATGCCCAGCAGCGTGGCGCCCGACATGATGCCAAGACCGCCCAGCTGGATGAGAAGGAGGATGACCCCCTGGCCAAAGCGGGACCAGTAGATGCCCGTATCAACCGCATTCAGCCCGGTGATGCACATGGCCGAAGTCGCGGTGAAGAGCGCGATCACGAAGGGCGCGCCCTCTCCCGGTTCGCCTGCCCGGGCCAGAGGAAGCGACAGCAGCAACGTTCCGGCCGAGATCGCGGCAAGAAATGCAAGCGGAACCAGCCGCTCCGGATTGGCGATCGGCGTGCGGTCCACCATGCTCCCCGGCTGGTCCATAGAAGCGGCGACAGGCGCCGGCTAGAGGAAGGATATCATGCCAGGAAGATTCGAGGGGCGGGTGGCAATCGTCACCGGCGGTGCGTCCGGGATCGGCGCCGCGACCGTGCGGCTTCTTGCTGCGGGCGGTGCGCGGGTTGTGGTCGCAGACCTTGCCGAGGCCGGAGCAGCCGTCGCAGCCGAATCGGGCGGCCGCTTTCGCCGAGTTGATGTTGCCGTCGAGGCCGAGGTGAATTGGATGGTTGCGGACACGCTGGCAGCAGACGGGCGGCTGGACATCCTGGTGAACAATGCCGGTATCGGCGCACTTGGCGCAGTTTCGGAACTTGCAACCGACATGTGGCGCAAGGTGATGGCGGTCGATCTCGATGCGGTGTTCTGGGCGTGCCGGGCGGCCATCCCGGCGATGCGTGCAGCAGGCTCTGGCGTCATCGTGAACGTCGCGTCGATCTCCGGGCTTGCAGCCGATCATGGGTTTGCCGCCTACAACGCCGCCAAGGCCGGGCTCATCAACCTCACCCGCGCAATCGCCATCGATCATGCAAAGGATGGCATTCGGGCGAACGCCGTCTGTCCGGGGCTCGTCGACACACCGCTTGCCGGACCGCTCGCTGCCGTGCCGGGCATGATGGATGCCTGGCTTCCAACCATCCCCATCGGCCGCGCCATCCGCCCGGAAGAGATCGCCGAGGTGGTCGGTTTTCTCGCCTCGGACGCAGCCTCGGCCATGACCGGCTCCATTGTCGTCGCCGATGGAGGAATGACCGCGCACACGGGCCAGCCAGACTTTCTTGGCCGCGTGATGGCCGCTTCCGAAGGCTGACGATCCGGGAAGCGTGGGTGCTGTCACCAAATTTTCAAAAGGCGCGGCCATCATGCCGCACAGTGTTTGTCGGGGTGTGGTGCGATGCGGCGCATATGTGTGTTGGGAGTTGGAAGCTTCGGGGCCGGCTCGGCTCGCGCCGAAACCGTGGGCGGCGCTGGGGTGATGGGGCAAATCGCCGGACTGATCGAGCTTGGCGGCCCTATCGTCATGATCCTGCTTGCTGTTTCGGTGATCGCACTCGCGATTATCGCAGTGAAGCTGGTACAGTTCGCCCGGGCTGGCGTCTGGAGCGGCGGCTTTGTCGATGAGGTAACAGCAATGCTGCACCGCGGCGACTATCCGTCCGCCACGGAGCGCCTTGCAACGGAAAAGGGGCCTGTTGCAGTTGTGATGCGGGCGGCCGTTGCCGGTCGCCTCGCAGGGGCCTCCGATTCGCTGGTGCGCGAGGAGGTGGAGCGGATCGCGGGCGCGCAGATCGATGTTCTGGAAAAGGGCTTGCCCCAGCTTGCACTGATAGCAACCATCAGCCCGCTGCTGGGCCTGTTCGGAACCGTGACCGGCCTGATCCAGAGCTTCCAGCAGCTGGCCGACGCCGGCGACCGCGTGGACCCGGCCATCCTTTCCGGCGGCATCTGGGAAGCATTGCTGACGACCGTCGTCGGCCTCGCGGTTGCAATCCCGGCTGCCACGGCCTTCACTCTCTTGCAGCGCACCGTGGACCTTGCCGCCCGACGCATGGAGGATGCCGCGACGCGGGTATTCACGATCGACCTCTACGACGCCAGCAAGCGACAGCGTTCCTCTCCGGCGGAAACCGACGGGCAGCAAGCCCGCAGGACTGCCGGCCCGGCGTCGCTGCGCCCGGCGCCTGCAGAATAGGACGGCGGCTTAGGAAAGCGCGGGAGGCCGCATCATGCTGCTTAACCGAAAGGCGGGGCACCAGGCGCTTGGGCTGCAGATCACTCCGCTTATCGACGTCGTCTTCATGCTCCTCGTGTTCTTCATGCTTGCAACCAACTTCGCGCGCTACCGGCTGATCGGTGTGGAGAGCCCCGTTGAGCGGGAGGTGGCGCAGACTGCCGAGGGCGCGATCGTGATCGAGCTTCTTGCGGACGGCAGCCTGCGTTTCGATGGCCGGCCGGCGCCACGGGATGCCCTTGCAGCCCAGGTGGCCGCAGTCATCCGGCTGGACCCGAATCGTCAGTTCCTGCTTCGCCCGAACACGGGTGTCTCTTTGCAGGACGCAGTGACCGCGCACGACGAGGCGAGGGACTCGGGTGCGCGCTACCTCTCTTTTTCGCGTTCGCGTGATGGTGCGGCCCCGTGAGGTTTGCCCGCACGCGCGAAAAGCCCGAGCTGGTGCAGTTGACCGCGCTTATCGACTGCGTGTTCATCCTGCTCGTCTTTTTCATGCTGGCCGGCTCGATCCGGCCCACAGATGCCTTTCCTGTCGATGTGGCAGCCTCCCGTGCCCAGATCTTCGGCGACGAGCGGGAAGCAGTCATCCTGATCCGGCCGGATGGGGCGGTTGCACTCGGCGACCGGGCGATGACCCGTCCTGAGCTGCTGGCCACCGTAGCCGAGATCGTGCGTCAGCAGCCGGATGCCCTGGTGCAGCTGAAGGCTGATGGCGATACCGATGCCGATCTTGTCATCGGGCTGATGGAGGATCTGCGCGAAAGCGGAGTCGGCTATCTGGTGCTGTTGACCAAGGGCGTGGGGCTGGAAGACGCATGACACGGCTTGCGAGCCCGCTTGGTGATGTCGAGCTCGCCCCCGTGCAGCCGCGGCACTGGGCCATTGCAGCAGCAGCCGCTGTGGCGATGCATGTCGGGGGCGTCGCAGTATGGCTTGCGCTTCCCGAGGCCGAGCCGGAACCGGTTTCGGCAGAAACGATGACGATTGTAGCGCTCGGTCCTCCGGGGGGCCGGCTGGAACCTTTTGAGCCGACGCCGCCTGAGGAGGCTCCGCCGGAGCCAGAGGCGGCCGCCAATCGGCTGACCGAGCGCGCAGCGGACGCTCCGCCGATCGTGCGCACGGCACCACCGGAGCCTCCGCCTCCGGATGCCCGGCTTTCCAGCGCCATTGGCAGCGGTGGCGAGGGTGCACTTCCGCCCCTGATTGAGCCGGCGCCGCCGCCCCCACCGCCCTCTCCCGAGCCACGGCTCGAGCCGGGGGCGATGCGTGCCTACGCCCGGGATGCCTCCCAGCTGATCCTCGAGCGGCTCCGCTATCCCGAGGATGCCCGGCGGGCCGAAGTCCAGGGACGCGCCCAGATCCGGCTGGTGATCGCGCGTGACGGGCGCCTGATCTCGCACGAGCTTCTGACCGGATCGGGCCACGCGCGGCTCGACGAGGCCGTCAATGCTGCCGTCCTCGATGTGCGGCGGTTCCCTGCCCTCCCGCGCAACTATCCCGAGCCGCAGCTTCGCTTCATTGTCTCTGTCAGGTTCACGCTCGCGGATTGAAGCCATCCTTGCTGCAGCGCAGCAAGAACACTATGTAGGCGAATATCTTCTTCTCGTGAAAGCTTTGGCACATGCGCCTCAGGAACGTGGCGATCATCGCCCATGTCGATCATGGCAAGACAACGCTTGTCGACCAATTGTTCCGTCAGACGAGGACGTTCCGCGACAACCAGCGGATCGCCGAACGGGCGATGGACTCAAATGATCTCGAGCGGGAGCGGGGCATCACCATCCTCGCCAAGTGCACAAGCGTCGAGTGGGTCGGGGCTGATGGCGCCGGCGAGGCGGTGCGCATCAACATCGTCGACACCCCGGGCCATGCCGATTTCGGCGGTGAGGTGGAGCGGATCCTCTCGATGGTCGATGGCGTCGTGCTGCTCGTCGATGCCGCCGAGGGGCCCATGCCGCAGACCAAGTTCGTGCTGATGAAGGCGCTCGCACGCGGTCTGCGGCCTATTGTGGTCGTCAACAAGATCGACCGCGGCGACGCCAGGCCGCAAGCCGTGCTTGACGAAGTGTTCGATCTGTTTGTGGCGCTCGGAGCGAACGACGACCAGCTGGATTTTCCGGTTCTCTACGCCAGTGGTCGTTCGGGCTTCGCCAGTGACAGCCCCGACGCCCGGGATGGAACGCTCGCGCCGCTTCTCGATCTCGTCGTCGTGCATGTGCCTGCGCCCGAGCGGGATCTCGACGGGCCATTTCGCCTGCTCGTCTCGCTCCTCGATCGCGACCCGTTCGTCGGCCGCATGCTCACCGGGCGCATCGAATCGGGCCGGCTCAAGCTGAACATGCCGATCCGGGCGCTGAACGCCGATGGCGCCGTCGAGGAAGGCCGGGCAACCAAGATCTTCGCGTTCCGGGGCCTCGAACGGGTGGCCGTGGAAGAGGCCGAGGCGGGTGACATCGTCTCGATCGCAGGGCTCTCCACTGC
>JBKBXK010000011.1:0-20053 GCA_046314095.1 Thermaurantiacus sp.
GAATCTGGGAGAGCGAGAAGGTCCAGTTGCCGGTGTTGTAGGTGACGAAGGCGTTGTGGCGCCACGGCACGCCGAGATCGCCGTTGAACGTGAAAAGACCGACTTCCGAAGGGCCGAACGGCTGGCCGGGAATGAGCTGGGATTGTTTCTTGAGGAGGAGGCTGCCGTCAAACCCGAAGCCCCAGCGGCCGGGGCCAAGATCGCCACCGCCACGCACGGTTATCTCCAGCCCCTCGGTGCGGGTTTCCCCGGCATTCACCCAGCGCTGGTCGATGGCGGTCAGCGTTCCGGCCGCGTCGCGAATGAAGCGATCCGGAAAGAGCTCGAAATTCTCGAGGAGCGTGCGCAGCGCCAGCACCTGGATGGTGCCGGTGCGGCGGATG
Source organism: Thermaurantiacus sp. (assembly GCA_046314095.1). Classification (GTDB taxonomy): domain Bacteria; phylum Pseudomonadota; class Alphaproteobacteria; order Sphingomonadales; family Sphingomonadaceae; genus Thermaurantiacus. Next base: position 384 of record JBKBXK010000011.1, read on the forward strand.
TTCCAGTAGTCGAACGAGAAGAACCAGTTCGGCCCAGGCGTAAGCACGACACCGAGGTTGAACTGCTCATTGTCTTCGGGCCCCAGATCAGACTTGCCGCCATTGATGATGAAGGGCCTGATGGAATCGCAGCCGGGCCGGGCCGTGTCCACGCGGCCACCCGGGCAGTTGCGCGGGTCGGCAATGTCGGCGCCGCCATAGACCTGCTCGATGGCGCCGTTGAAGATCTGGTTGAAGGTCGGAACCCGGAAGCCGGTATTGTAGGATCCGCGCAGCGCAATCCCGTTGCCGAAATCATAGCGCGCCGAAATCTTCGGGTTCCATGTCGTTCCGAAGCCGGTGTAGTCATCCACCCGAACCGCCGCAGTCAGTTCGAAGCCGCGGAAAATCGGGAACAGCGCCTCGACATAGGCCGCCTTCACCGTGCGGGTCACACCGTCGAGCGCGTTGGCATTGTCAAAAGGAGCGGCAATGATGAAGGGGCGCTGCTCCGGCGGGCGCTCGTCGCCATCGAACTTGTACTTTTCCTCCCGGTAGTCGAAGCCGACGGCAAGCTGCGCCATGCCGCCCGGAAGTGCGAAAAGCGGGCCTGCCACCGAGCCGTCGATCTGGATGAGCTCGAACTTCCCGCCGTAGAGCACGACACCCCGCGCCGACGTGGATTCCAGAAGTGCAAGTGCCTCGGCCGACTGGGTCTCACCGGGAAGCAGGAAGGGGTTGATGATGCCGGTGTTGAGCGCGTCGATGATGCCATTGACGATGACATTGCCGGCGGCATCGCGGATTGTATTGCGGTAGTAGTAACCGCCACCCAGCGTCGAGGAGGCTTCGGAATAGCCATAGGATCCGGCGAGCCGATACTCCCATTCGCCGGCAATCGGTCCGTCGGCGCCGATGGTGGCGCGCAGTGTCTTGGTGTTGGTGTCGATCTCCCGCCGCCCGCACTCGATGCAGCGCCAGCGATAGGCAATCGGCAGGCCTCGCCGGGATTCGAGGATCGGATCGTTCGGGAAGGCCGCGACGAGCGCATTGAACACCCGGTCATAGACAGCCGCATTCTGCGCCGTGCGCGGAAAGGCGAAGTTCTGAACCCCGAGATTGGGGATCAGCTGCAGGTTGGAGAAGCGCTTGGCGCTGTCGGCATCAGAACCAGTGAGTTCGGCAAAAAGCTCGTGGGAGCCGAAGCGGGCCGTGCCGCGAACGAGATAAGAGACCGTCTTCAACGGCTGTTGCAACACTGCGGCGCGGCCCGTGTCCCACGCGCAGGCGAAGCGTGCGCCGGGAATGTCCCACAGAAGTTCATCATAGGCGTCCTGGCCGTCGATCACGTTGCAGCCGGGCCCGCCGGGAAGATCGAGCACGTTGATGCCGCCGCCAGCGCGGATGGTGGTTCCGGGGATGAAGGGCGCCGTGGTGCCGGCCGCGATGATGGTGCCCTGAGGGGTGTTGGGCCCGACGCCCAGGGGAAAGATGGTGGCGAACGGGGTGCCGCGTGTGTCCACCGAAAGTCCACGGTTGGGCTGGAAGGTGTTCACGAAGCTCCGCTGGTCGCCGCGAAGCGCGCGGTGCTCCGACACCGAGACCGCGCCCATGACGTTGAAGTTCTGGCTTTCGAGATCTCCGACGCCGCCCTTGAACGAGGCGCGGAAGATGTCGCCGCCGCCGGCTTCGGTCTTGTCGAAGAAGGCCTGGGCCTGAACACCCCTGAAGTTGCGATCGGTAATGAAGTTGATGACGCCGCCCACCGCGTCGGTGCCGTAAATGGCCGACGCGCCATCCTTCAGCACCTCGATGCGACCCACCGCGAACAGCGGGATCTGGTTGATGTCGACGATGCCGCCATTGAGGCCGTGCGCAGGCACACGCCGGCCGTTCAGGAGGATGAGCGTCGCGGCCGATCCCTGGTTGCGCAGATTGGCGGATGACGCGCCGTTGTTGCCCCGCGCCTGGCCTGAGACGACGTCTGCGTTGGAGGCGAGATTGTCGAGGCCCTGCCCGTTCGAAGCAAGAAAGGCGATGAACTGCTCGGGACTGTTGATGCTTTCCCGCCGAAGCTCTTCGGCCTGGAAGATCTGCAAGGGAACGGCGCTTTCCTCAAGCACCCGGCGGATGCGCGAGCCGGTGACGATGATGGCGTCGCGCGCCTCGTCACCATCAGTGGCCGGCAGGCCGCCCTGGGCGTGGACCGGGGCGGCGAGCATCGTGCCCGCCAGAAACGCTGCGGCTGCAAACCTGATCATCGGCCGATGGCCCCCTTTTTCCTTGCGTGACCCGTCTGTCCCAAGGCTGCACCACCGGAGGCCCTCTCTGGCCGGGGCCTCTCTGGTGCAACAGGATGTTCATCATCTTTTTGGTGTGCTGCAAAGGGGTTGAACCGCGACCATCCATCGCGGGCGATGACTGTTGCAGAAATGTCGCGCGTCGCGCGCGGCGTCTACTCGGCGGCGGCGCGCAATGCCTCTTCCTCGCGGCGAAACTGCTCCCGCCTTGGCCCGAGATAGCCGAACAGCCATGCGGCCACCTTGCGCATCTGGATTTCCTCGGAGCCCTCGGTGATCCGGTAGCGGCGGTGGTGGCGATAGATGTGCTCGAAAGGCTTGTGGCGCGAATAGCCGATCCCGCCATGCACCTGCATCGCCCGGTCGGCCGCCTCGCACACCAGCCGATTGGCCCAGTAGTTGCACATGGAAACGCGGTCGGAGAGCTTCTTCTCGACCTCCGGTTTTGACATGCGATCCATTTCCCAGGCGGTCTTGCGGATCAGCTGGCGGAGCATTTCGCACTGGGTGTGAAGCTCCACCAGCGGAAACTGGATCGCCTGATTTTCCGAAAGCGGCTTGCCGAATGGCTTGCGGCTGCGCGCATATCTGACTGCCTCCTCGATGCAGAAGGTGGCCGCGCCCAGCGACGAGGCAGCCTGACGGATGCGGTTCTCGTGCACGAAATGCTGGGCAAGCGCGAGGCCGCCGCCAGGCGGGCCGAAAACCGCGGATTCGGGCACCCAGACATTGGTGAAGGAGACCCGCGGATGGTCGGTCGGCATGTTGAAGGTCCAGAGATACTCCTCGATCCGCACGCCGGGCGCATCGGCAGGGACAAGAAAGCAGCTGATGCCCGCCGCATCGCCATCCTTGCCGGCGGTGCGGGCAAACAGCGCACAATGCGTCGCAACATGCATGCCCGTCGTCCACATCTTCTCGCCATCGATGCGCCAGCCGGCGACGCCATCGCGGGTTTCGGGAATAGCGCGGGTGTCCATGTGCGTGGCGTCCGAACCATGCTCCGGCTCGGTGAGGCCGAAAGCGATGATCCGCCGCCCCGCAAGCATGCCCTCGATGAACTCCGCCTGCTGTTCCGGCGTTCCGAAATCGCGGAACATCAGCACGAAGGGGTTGTTGCCCACGATCGAATGCTCGTTCTGGAGGTCGTTGTGCAGACCGAGCCCCTTGGCTGCCAGATGCTCCCGGATCACCGCCATCCACAGGTTGGAGCCGTTTCGGCCGCCGACCTCCTCGGGCATGGCGAACCGGTAGTGGCCCGCGCGGTCGGCGCGGTGCTTCGCCTCGCGCAGCAGCGCCTCCCACTCCTTGCGGGGCAGGCCGCCATTGTCGAAATCGGTGCGCGCCCATTCCCGGCGATGATCGAAGAAGCGGATGTTGTCGTCCTGCTGCTCCAGCGGCCGGATCTCTGCCTCGATGAAGGCGTCGAGCTCGGCAAGATAGTCTTTCAGTTCCTGCGGCAGGTCGAAGTCCATGGGCGTGCTCCTCCGGGCATCCAGTGTTGCCGGATCGGGCCGGCCGGTCACCCGGCGATTTGCCGAGCCTCCCGCCCGACCCGCACGCCGGCAAGAAGCGCAAGACCGGCAACCAGGAACACGACCGCCACGACAATCCCGAGCCGCACGGTACCGGTTGCAGCCGCGATCGCAGACACGAGAAAGGGCCCGACAAACGCGGTCGCCTTGCCGACGAAGGCATAAAGCCCGAAGTAGGCAGCGACCGCAGCGGCCGGGGCGAGCCGGGCCATGCAGGCGCGCATGGCGCCCAGCGTGAAGGCTGCGCCGAGGGCAACCACTGCGCCGGAGGCGAGAAAGCCCAGTTCCTGCGGACTTGCCAGCGGCTCCCCAAGCGCCACCCCGGTTGGGATGCCGAGGAGCCGTGTTTCATCCGTGAGGATCACCGAGGTGGTGCCCAAGAGAAGCGTGATGAGCCCGAGCATCATCAGCCGGTGCGAACCGAGGCGCGGGTCGAGCCAGCCGCCGAAGAATCCGCCGACTGCGCCGAAGACGGTGATGATGGCACCGAAGACAACCATTGTGCCGGCATCCCAGCCGAAGGAGGCGGCGGCAAGCACGGCACCGAAGCCGAACACCACGGCCATGCCGTCGGCTGCCAGCATCCGGCCGATCAGGAAACGGCGCATGTTGGAATCGCGCCATGCCTCGAGAAGCGTTGCGCGCAGGGTGGCAAGGCCGGCACGCGCCGAGGCCGTGCGGGCCACGGGCGGTTCGCGCACCAGCAGGAGGAACGGAATGATGCAGGCGAGGATGAAGACGGCTGCGATCGGGCCGGCGAGCCGATCCGTGGCAAAGGGGATGTCGGGAAACAGCCGGGGCGCGAGTCCAGAGGCGGTGAACACGAAGAGGAGCGCCGCGAGCCCAGCAACCTGACTGAGCCCGAAGCCGACAGCCGACAGCGCGCCCACCCGGTGGCCTGGCGCGACCCGGGGCAGGAACGCGTTCACAAACATGCCCAGAAGCTCGACGGCGAAAATGCCGAGCGCAACGACGACCGCGACCGGCCAGAGGGGTGCGCCCGGCACCGCGAACCACAGGGCCCCGGCTGCCACGACAGACAAAAAGGCAAAGCCGGCCAGCCAGTTCCGAAGGCGGGAGCCGGAATCGGCGATCGCGCCGATCACGGGCGCCAGAAGCGCGATGGCAAGCCCGGCGCTGCCAAGGGCAAGACCCCAGACACTGGCGCCCTGCCCGGGGTTCGCCGCCAGCGTGGCTGCGAAATAGGGCGCAAAGACATAGCGCTGGACGAGGTTGAAGTATGGCTCGGCCGCTGCCTCGGTGAGGACCCAGGCGGCTTCCTGCCGGCGGGCGGTCACCCGCTCGTCCGGCGCGCGTCTACCGCAACCCGTTCGAGTGCACCCCCCTCATCGGCAAGGAACAAGGCATCGTGGAGTGCCACGGTCGGATCCACATGGCCCGGCTGAAGCCATATGAGCGAAGCTTCAGTTGGCACCGGATCGGCGCCGATGATGGCACCATGTTCGTCGCCGAAGAACCGGAACGACGCGCCGGGAGCGCCCGCCACGACCCGCGGCGGCGGGCCGTCGGCCGACAGCGCCTTCAGCCCGGCGTCGCAGGTGACATGGGTGGCGTGACGGGCGGAGACGATGGTCGCACCGCAGAACAGTGCCGGTTCGAAGCGCGCACCGGCCTCGCCATATTGCACGTCCATGAAGGCATAGGAGCCGGCCTGAAGCTCGGTGAACAGGCCGCCGGCCAAGTCGAGTGCGGCCGTGCCGGTGCCGCCGCCAGTCACGACCGGAGGCGCAAGGCCCGCATTGCGGAGATCCGCAACCAGTGCCGCCAGGCGGCCCAGAGCCTCGGCATGCGGGACGTCGCGAGCAGGCAGGTGCTGCATGTGGCCCCAGTAGGACTGGATACCGCCCCATTCCAGGCCGGGCGCTGCGCCGATGGCGCGCACGAGCGGGTCTGCTTCGGCAGGCGCCACACCGGCCCGGGCAAGGCCGATGTCCACGTCCACGAGGCAGCGAATGGACGCACCTGCCGCCTCCGCAGCCTCGGAAAGTCGTGTGACCTGCCCGACGCTGTCGGCGACCGCAGCAACCGCAACCCCGTCTGCCGCGAGGCGGGCGAGACGTTCAGCACCCCATGGCGGAACAGGCGCCGTAAGGAGCAGGTCGCGCACCCCGCCGGCGGCAAAGGCCTCCGCCTCGCCAACCGTCTGACAGCAAAGGCCCACCCCCCCGGCGGCGAGCTGCATGTGCGCGATCCCGGACGACTTGTGCATCTTGCCGTGCGGGCGCAGCCCCACGCCTGCGGCATCACACGCGGCCTGCATGGCGCGGAGATTGGCTTCAAGCGCGCGCCGGCGCACCACCAGCACCGGAGTCTGGGCCGGCGCCACCTCGGCCAGAAACTCGGTCAGCGCATCCACGGCAGACGATCCAGGTCGACATTGCCGCCCGTCAGGATGATCCCGACGGTCTTGCCACGGGCATCCCAGCCACCCTCGAGGATTGCCGCGAGCGGCACGGCGCAGGAGGGCTCGATCACGCATTTCAGGTGCCGGAACACGAGCTTCATGGCCTCGATGATTGCGGCCTCGGAGACTGTCACCACATCGTGGGCGTGGGCGCGCATAATGGCGAAAGACAGCGGGCTCATCGCCGTTGTCAGCCCATCGCAGACGGTCGCGACCGGCAAGACCTGGGGCTGTAGAACTCCGGTGCGAAACCCGCGCGACGCATCGTCGGCCAGAGCCGGCTCGGCGGCGATGACACATGTTTGCGGCGCCATCGCTGCGGCCACGATGCATGTGCCACCGAGCAGCCCGCCCCCTCCGACCGGGCAGCTGATGACGTCGAGCGGAAGACCGGCATCGGCCAGAAGCTCGAGCGCTGCCGTCCCCTGCCCTGCGATGACCGCTGGATCGCCATAGGGGTGCACAAAGGCGGCGCCCGTTTCGGCGATTATCGCCTCAGCGCCAGCCTCGCGGGCGGCGAGCGTCGGCTCCACCTCGACGATATGTGCACCCAATCTCGCCACGCCGTCCCGCTTTGCCGCCGGCGCGGTCCGCGGCATCACGATGGTGGCCGGGATCCCCCGGGTTCTCGCAGCAAGCGCAACGGCAAGCGCATGATTGCCCGAGCTGTGCGTCACGACGCCACGCGCCGCCACGTCTTCCGCAAAAGACAGGATCGCATTGAACGCCCCACGGGCCTTGAAGGCGCCGATCCGCTGGAAGTTCTCGCACTTGAAGAGCAGCCGCGCGCCGGCGAGCGCATCGAGATCTTCGGAGGTGAGGATCGGCGTTCGTCGGATGTGCGGCGCAACGCGGCGATGCGCCGCCTCCACATCGGCGCAGGTCGGGAAAGGCACATCCGCGAGGGTCATCGGCGGGGCCTCAATTGCAGCTTCGACGGATGCGGGCTAGCCTTGCCGCGCATCGAGGGAGACAGGACATGGCGACGCTTGCCCAGGAGAGCCGGGAGACCGGGTGGACCTACGCCGCCGAGACGGTGCTGCCAGCGATGGTGGCGCTGCGCCGCGCAATCCACGCCGAGCCGGAGCTTGGGCTGCACACGCCGAAAACCAGCGCCAAGGTGCGCGATGCTCTTGCCGGCCTGCCGCTGGAGTGGCGGGAGGGCGGTTCGACGACCGGGATGGTGGCAATCCTGCGCGGGCCCGCCAACGGGCGGACGGTGTTGCTGCGGGGCGACATGGACGCGCTGCCGATGGACGAAGATACCGGGCTCGACTTCGCCTCGAAAGTCGCGGGGGCGATGCATGCGTGCGGGCACGACAGCCACACCGCCATGCTTGCCGGCGCTGCACAGCTCCTCTGCGCCAACCGCGAGCGGCTCGCGGGCACGGTAATGTTCATGTTTCAGCCCGGCGAGGAGGGCTTCCACGGAGCCCGTCACATGCTGGAGGACGGATTGCTCGACCCGCTGCCGGATGCCGCCTTCGCATTGCATGTCATGCCGAACGCGCCCCATGGCGTGTTCGGCGGCCGCGCCGGGCCGCTGCTCGCCTCGGCAGACCAGATCGAGGTGACGGTGATGGGCAAGGGTGGCCACGCGTCCATGCCGCACGACGCACTCGATCCAATCCCGGTTGCCTGCGAGATCGTGACAGCCATCCAGAGCTTCGTGACCCGTCAGGTGGCGGCTGCGGACCCGGTGGTCGTGACCATCGGCCGGATCCAGGCCGGCAGCACGCACAATGTGATCCCGGAAACGGCCCATCTTCTTGGCACCATCCGCACGCTTTCGCCACGCAACCGCGCCTGGGTGCAAGAGGGGCTGAGGCGGTTGGCCGAGGGGATCGCCAAGGCACATGGCGCGGAAGCCAAGGTCAGCTTCGAGGAGGGCTTCCCTGTCACCATCTGCGATGCCCGCGCGGTGTCGTTCGGCGCCCGCGTCACGCGGGAGACTTTCGGCGAGGATGCCTGGGTCGACATGCCGGCCCCGGTGATGGGCGCGGAGGACTTCTCCTACATTCTTGAAAAGGTGCCGGGCGCGATGTTCTTCCTCGGCGCCAGCGCCAAGGGAAGCGACTGGCGGCAATGCTGCGCGCTGCATTCCAACCGCATGGTGATGGATGAAGCGGTGATGGCGCGCGGCGCCGCGCTGCATGCAGCGCTCGCGGAACGCTTTCTTGATGAGGGGCTTGCGCCGACTGGGTGACCGAGACTGGCTGGGGCGCCAGGATTCGAACCTGGGAATGGCGGTACCAAAAACCGCTGCCTTACCGCTTGGCTACGCCCCAATGCCGTCGCCGGTCCACCGGGAGACGGGCAGATAGCCACCGCCAGCCCGGCTGCCAAGCCCCTGCGGCCGGCCGACCCAAATCAGGGGCGGAGGCTGGCGCGCGGTTCCGGAAGCGCCGCTGCGAGCAACATCACCGTATATCCAACGAGCGTGACCCCCGCCCAGTAGAGGCCAGTGCCCGGCATCATCAATGCGCCGACATTCGTGAACGCAACAAGGCCGAGCACGAAGGGCAGCGGCGCCGGCCAGCCCCAACGCTTGTGCAGATAGTGGTGGAGATGATCCCGCCCTGGCGTGAAAGGCGACTTTCCCAAGAGCATGCGGTGCACGATCAGTCGAAGCGTATCGAACACGGGAAGCGCGAAGATCACCACAATATCGCCGGCATAGAAGGCGCCTTCGCTCCGGTTCCACGCGAACACGGCAAGGAGACCAAAGATCGCGGAGATGGCATAGCTGCCACCGTCGCCGAGGAAGAGCTTGCCGAAGCAGTTGAAGGTGAGGAGCACCACAAGCGCGCCCACGAGCGCGGCAATCAGGGGGAGAAGCTCCGGCGGGAGCCGGAACGACAGGGCGAGCGCCCAGATGAGCGCCTGGCCGATGACAAGGCCGTTCTTGCCGTCCGCCATGTTGACTGCATTCAGGAGCCCCACGAGGCACAGAAGCGTGAAGGCCGCCCCGCCGACGAGCCCCAGCGGAAACCGGAGGTCGGCGAAGGCGAAGTGCAGTTCGGACACCAGAAAGTCGGGAACGACCAAGATCGGCAGCAGCAGCACGGTGGTGGTGATGCCCAGACGTAGTGGGGCGGAAAGGCCGGCCCGATCATCGATGACGCCGATCAGGAACATCGCGAGAACCGTGAGCGCGAACCAGAATGCGACGTCGATGGGCTTGCCCACGACGCCGCCCGAGATGGCGGCAACCGCAACGCCGAGGAGCGCCGCGGTGACCACGGCAAATCCCCCGACCTGCGGAGTGATCTGCAGATGAAGCTTGCGGCCTCCGGCCGGATCGGGGTGGTCGAGAAGCCCGAACGCCTCGCCGATAGGCCGCGCCCAGATGCCGACGACAAATGCGATCCCGGCGCCAATGAGAAGGAGCGCCAGCTCAAGAACGGACGATAGTGGCATGTGCCTCCTGTTCAGCGCGTCGCCAGCACAGCGATTGTCGCTACGGAAGTGGCAAGCTGTGCGACGATGGTCGTCACATCCTTAAAAAACGTTAACCTCGCAAGGGGGTCAATGTCCTTCGGAACGATGATGGTGCTGCCCGGAGGCGGCGCGATGCCGCCAGAACCGCGCAGGGGCTGTGCTGTTCCGTCGGGCAGCACAAGGAAAGAGCGCGACGAATCGGCTGTCGAAAGGGTGCCGCCGGCGGCACGAAGGTAGGCACTTGCCGGCTTGCCCTCGACGAACTGCAGCGCGCCGGGATTCTGAACGTCCCCGATCGCGAGCACGAAATTCGGGCGCTTGGGAATGCGCACTTCGTCTCCCGGCTCCAGAACCGTGTCGAGGTCGGGTCGGAGCGCCAGTACCCGCGGGTCGGCTTCGATAACAAGCCGCCCGGGTGTCTCCGCGGTCGCCAGAACCTGGATGAGGGCGATGGCATTCGAGAGACCCTCGATCCCCCGGTCTCCCGAGCGGGCGGCGAGTGCAATCAGGCCATTGTTGAGCTCGCGCGCGGTGCGCCGAAACCCGGCTTCGATACTTTCCCGCACGCTTTCACGGGTGAAGACCGTGCCATAGGGATAGGCGAAGGGCGTCAGCCCGCCCGCACGTGCGATCAGCTGCGAGAGGGTTTCGCCCTTGCGGATCACATAGAGACCTGGCCGGTTGACCTCGCCTTCGATCAGCACGCCACGTGCCTCGTAGAGCGGCTCCTGCGCGTTGAAACGGACGTCGTCACCGACAGTCAGCGCAGTGAACTGAAGAACCGCGCCGGCGGCGTCGACCGGAAGCCGCTCCGCAGGGCCGTCCAATCCGCGTGTGAGGTCGAGGAAGAGGCTGGTCGTGTTGGGCAGCAGGCCGCCGGCAACCGCGGCCAGCTCGGCGGCGGTCACACGGCCGGAAACCGGATAGGCACCCGGCTTCCGGACCGTTCCGCCAACGCTCACCGAATTCTCGACAAGGATCGCCAGCACATCGGGCTCATCCCGGAAGAGGTCGGTGCAGTTGGGCGCGTCGCGTCCGGCACGCGAGACCCGGGTGACCGGGCTGAAGCGAATCGCCTGCGTATCCTGCACGAGGCGGGCCAGACGAAGCACGCCGGGGCAGCCTCCGCCGCCACTTCCGGTGAGGATGGCAGTCCGGACCGCGGCGCCGTTCATGAACTCGATATCGAGGTCCGAAAGAATGAGAAGCCGGTCTTCCGGTCTGAGCACGGTTGGCTGCGGCTCGCGCAGTTCGCGGGCAAGGTTCACCAGTTCGATGGTCATGGCCCCGATCGACGGGTCTCGACGCATCAGCACCGCCGCAAGCTGATAGGTATCGGGCCGCAGGTCCGACGGCGAGCCGACAAGATCACGGATGGTCGCCGCGGAGGACAGGGGCCGCAAGCCGGGGTTGTCCACATTCCCACCCAGGAACACCCGGCCGAGGGCCCCGCCGGGACTCCCGCCGAGCACCAGCACAACATCGCCTGCAAGGACGTTTGCCGATGTCGAGGGCGCCCGGATGAAGGTCTCCTGCCCGCTCGGCGAGATTCGTGAGATAGTCACCTCAGCGCCGCGCTGCCGCACCGGCCCCCCGGCGAAGGACACGACAGCGTTCAGCGAAGCAGGGCCGCGAAGTTCGTAGATGCCCGGGCGGGTCACAGCCCCTGTCACGGCCACGGTGGGGCCGAGCACGGGAACAACGATCCGGTCACCATCGCGCAGACGAATGCTGGGCGGGGTCCCGATACCGAGCAGGCCATAGAGATCGACATTGACCGTTCCGCCGCCCGCGCGGACAAGCCGGACATGGCGCAGCGAGCCGGACCTGCGGATGCCACCTGCCTGGGCAATGGCAGCGCTGATATCGGACAGCGAGTTCAGGCTGTACTGGCCCGGGCGCTCGACCTCGCCCCCGACGAACACGCTGACGAGGCGCACCTCACCGACAGAGACGAACGCGTCGGTCGCCAGCATCGTCGAACGCGTCTCGGCCGCAATCTCCGACCGCACCGAACCGAGCGAGCGGCCAGCGGCCTGGATCGGCCGCATTGTGCCGAGCAGCAACCTGCCGTCACGGTCGATCCGCGAAGTCCGGCTCTCGTTGCTTGCACCACGAAAGACGACCGTCACCTCGTCGCCGATGCCGAGGATATAGTCATCACCGATTGCGCCGGTCGCGATACCGGTTGGAGGCGGACCTGACTGAAAGAATTCATAGCCAAACTGGCGCAGAGTCCGGTCCCCTGTGCGGAGCCGATAATCCTCCTCGACCGGCGACGGCCGATAGAGCGCGTCAAGCTCCCGCCGCGCCTGCTCGCGCCGGAGAAGCTGCTCTTCCGTTGTATCAAGCGGACCGCCGAAGGTGCCGCCCGGAACCTGTTGCTGGATGCCGGGCTGCTGCTGCCCCGGTTGCTGCGTCTGCACCGCCTCAAGCGCGTCACGCGCTGCGCGCGTGGCGCCGATCTGGCCCTGGATCATCTCCAGAACCTTCGGGTCGACACCTTGCGCCACCCCTGCCTGCTGCCCAAAGGCAAGAAACAGAAATGCGCCAGAAACTGCCACCAGCAGCCGCCTGGCGTACGCATCTCTCAAGACCAAACTCCCTGATTGTGGCGCTATGTCCCGACTCGGCGCGACCTTTGCACTAGGAATGGCAACTTCCTCCGTCAACCCGTCGGCATGACCCGGGAACTGTCGGAACGTGGCCCATTATTTCTGGTTAACCTTTGCATCGGGACGGGGCTGCTGTCGCCTTGGGACCGCGCAGCCCGGCCGAGGTCCGGCACAGACCATCGCATCGGCAACGCGATTCAGTGATTGGGGAGGCTGCCGCGCACGAGCGCGGCATAATCGCTCATCAGCTGCTGCGTGAGTGCTCCAACCTCGAAGCGCCAGGGCCCAATGGAGCCGACCGGCGTGACCTCAGCTGCGCTGCCGGTCAGGAAACATTGCTGAAATCCCTCCATTTCCTCCGGCCAGATGGCACGCTCGATCACGTCGACGCCACGCTTGCGGGCAAGCTGCATCACCGTGCGCCGGGTGATGCCGTCGAGGAAACAGTCCGGCGTGGGCGTGTGCAGCACGCCGTCCTTGACGAAGAAGATGTTGGCGCCCGTTGCCTCGGCCACCTGCCCGCGCCAGTCCAGCATGAGCGCGTCATCAAAGCCGCGATCGGCTGCCTGATGCTTGGCCAGCGTGCAGATCATGTAGAGCCCGGCCGCCTTGGATGCCGTCGGCGCGGTGTAGGGCGCCGGTCGACGCCAGGTTGCAATATCGAGTTTCAGGCCCTTCGCAAGGGCCTCCTCGCCGAAGTAGGCACCCCACTTCCAGCACGCGATCGCCAGATGGATCTTCGATCGTTGCGCCGCGACCCCCATCTGCTCCGAACCCCGCCAGGCGATCGGCCGCATATAGGCATCCTGCATTCCGCTCGCCGCAAGCGTGTCGCGGCAGGCCTGGTCAATCTCTGCGCGCGACCAGGGGATGGAAAAGCCCAGGATCTCCGCAGACCGTATCAGCCGCTCGCTGTGCTCGGAGAGGGCAAACACCTCGCCATTATAGGCCCGCTGCCCCTCGAACACGGCGCTGGCATAGTGAAGCGCATGGGTCAGAACATGCACGCGCGCATCGCGCCAGTCGGTCAGCGCACCGTCGAACCATATCCGCCCGTCGCGGTCGTCGTAGCTGGGCTGCGGCTGGCTCATGTCGCTCCTCTGTGGCAGCTATGCTCAAGGCTTGCAGCCGCTACCAGAGTGCGGCAAGATGGGTCAACATGGTTGACACATCGGCCGTGACCCTCCCGACCGGGCTTTCGCCCGCCTCGCCGCTGTTCCTGCGCGAGGAGGAGGTTCGACGCGGCATCGAACTTCTCTATTTCGGCTACAGCAACATGATCCGTGGAGCCGACGCGATCCTGGAGACGCAGGGGCTCGGTCGTGCCCATCACCGAACGCTTTATTTCATCGCGCGCAAGCCTCGGCTTCCGGTTTCGGAACTGCTGCGACTTCTGGCGATCACCAAGCAATCCCTCTCCCGCGTTCTTGCAGATCTCATCGCCCGTGATCTCGTTCGGCAGGAGGTGGGAACGCACGACCGGCGCCAGCGCCTGCTGACACTTACCGAGGCGGGCAAGGCGCTTGAGGCGGAGCTTTTCGACGCGTTGAAAACGCGGGTTTCGGAAGCCTATGCCCGCGCCGGCCAGGGCGCGGTCACCGGTTTCTGGGCCGTGCTGGTGGGCCTCATTCCGATCGAGGATCGGGCCCTGGTTCTGAGTCTCGACGCCCCCAGGGAAGGGAAAGCCCGAGAACCGATGGGCTGAGCCCCTCGGTTGCGGCCTGCTCCGCGCGTGCCAGCTGCCGGTCAAGTTCGGCCATGGTCGCCGACATATCCTGGCTTTCGTCCTGCCGCCACACATGAAAGACCCGCGCGGCAATGGCGCCGAGCGCTGCCACCCGAGCGGCCCCGGCAAGGCCTGTCACGTCAACCCCGGCCGCCGACGCCAGCCGCCGCAGCGCAGGCCCCGCCTTGCCGGCCGCGAGTGCGACCAAAGCCGGGTCGCGCGCTGCAAGCAGCGCTGCAACCGCGGCGCGTTGCGGCGCAAGCGCGTCAGCCCCCGCCATGAACCCGGCGAACAGACGGTCACGCACGGTGCCGTCCGTCGCAGCCGCAAGCGCCGCCTCGCGGGCGACATGGTCCATGAAGGCGGCGACTGCATCCATGGCATCGCCCGCCGCGGCGACCAGCGCATCTGCCGGACATCCCGCCTCCTCCGCAGCAGCCGAAAGCGTGGCAGCCCGCCAGCCGTCCCGGCCGATCACTGCCATCCACGCCTGCATGGCGGCCTCGGGGCCTGGGCCGGGCGTGGTCATGCGCTTGCCGCCTCGCGCGCGACAGGATCAGCCTGCTGGACAAGGGATTCGGCCTGGGCAGCAAGCATGCGCGAGCGTTCCGCTGCCGCCCGCACCGTGGCCCGCATCAGTGCAGACAGAGCGCCGTCTCCGTCGAGCACGTCGAGGCCTGCCTCAGTCGTGCCACCAGCGCTGGTCACCTGCTGGCGCAAGGTTGCAACGGGCGCGTCTGTCTCGAGTGCGAGGGCGGCCGCTCCGCCCACCGTCGCCCGCGCAAGCACTATGGCACTTTGCGAATCGAGGCCGGCTGCCTCCCCCGCCCCGGCGAGCGCCTCGATGAACCGGAACAGATAGGCGGGCCCGGAACCGGAGAGTGCGGTGACGGCATCGAAGCGCGCCTCCTCCTCCATCCAGAGCATGTCGCCCGCGGCACGGCACAGAAAGGCGACGGCATCCGCGTCGGCCTGGTCGAGCGCCGGCCCATGTGCAACCGTGATGCCCTTGCCGATACCGGCCGGCGTATTGGGCATGATCCGGGCAACCCGCGCCCCTGGGAAAAGCGCCCCGATGGTGGCGCTGCGGACACCGGCAAGCATGGTGACGAGCAGTGGCGGCTCAACGAGAGCGGGCTGGAGGGAGCTGGCGACCTCCCGCAACTGCTGCGGTTTCACGGCAAGCACCACGGCCGTCGGGAGCGGAGCGAGCACTGACGCTTCGCCGAAGGTGGAAAAGCTCCGCACGCCCTCCGGCACCGGCCCGCGCGGCGCAGGATCGATGATTGTGACCCGGTCGGCAGCGAGGCCGGCCTCGAGCCATCGGCCCAGCAGCGCTCCACCCATCGCTCCGCAGCCGACGAGCCAGAGCCGATCTAGCGCATCCGGGGCAGGCACCGACGCTGAAAAGCCATCCTGCATCGGCCTCGCCTTAAGGACCGGATCGGGCGGCGGCAAGCTGGGCACGGCGCCCGCGCCGCCACCGCTCCGTCCGCTCCGGACACCGGTTTCCCTCAGGCGGCTGGCCTGAACTGGTCGGCTTCTGTCGATTCCTTCAGCGCCGTGGTGCTGCTCGTGCCCCCGGACAATGTTTCGGCAACGAGGTCGAAATACCCCGTTCCCACCTCGCGCTGGTGGCGGGTGGCCGTGTAACCCTTTGCCTCGCTTCCGAACTCGGCCTGCTGCAGCTCGGAATAGGCAGCCATTCCGCGATCGCGATAGCCGAGCGCCAGCTCGAACATCGCGTGGTTGAGGCTGTGGAAACCGGCCAGCGTCACGAACTGGAACTTGTACCCCATCGCTCCGAGCTCGCGCTGGAACTTCGCGATTGTGTCGGTATCGAGATTCTTTTCCCAGTTGAAACTGGGCGAGCAGTTGTAGGCCAGCAACTTGCCAGGATGGCGCGCATGGATCGCCTCCGCGAATCGGCGCGCCTCGTCGAGGTTGGGCTTCGACGTCTCCCACCAAAGAAGGTCTGCATGTTCGGCGTAGGCAAGGCCGCGGGAGATGCAATGATCGACCCCGGTGCCGGGCTTCAGGCGGAAGAACCCCTCGGGCGTCCGCTCACCGGTGGTAAACGCGCGATCGCGCTCGTCGATGTCGGATGTGAGCAGCATCGCCGATTCGGCATCCGTGCGGGCAACCAGCAGGGTCGGCACGCCCATCACGTCGGCTGCGAGACGCGCTGCATCGAGGTTGCGGATATGGGCCTGTGTCGGGATCAGCACCTTGCCGCCAAGGTGCCCACACTTCTTCTCCGAGGCGAGCTGATCCTCGAAATGAACTCCGGCAGCGCCCGCCTCGATATAGGCTTTCATGATTTCGAAGCAGTTGAGCGGCCCGCCGAAACCGGCCTCGGCGTCGGCGACGATCGGCGCGAACCAGTCGCGCGTCGCGCCACCTTCCGCATGCTCGATCTGGTCGGCGCGCTGCAGCGTGCGGTTGATCCTGCGCGCAAGCTCCGGTCCGGCATTGGCCGGATAAAGAGACTGGTCGGGATACATGGCGGACGCGGTGTTGGCGTCTGCTGCCACCTGCCAGCCGGAGAGATAGATGGCCTTCAGCCCGGCCCGCACCATCTGCATCGCCTGGTTGCCGGAAAGCGCCCCGAGCGCGTTGATATATGGCTCGTCGTGCAACAGGTCCCACAGCTTCAGCGCCCCTTTTCGCGCCAGCGTATGCTCGACCGCCAGCGAGCCGCGCAGCCGCGCGACTTCGCCAGGGCCGTAGGGGCGGCGGATGCCGTCGAAGCGGCCTGCAGGAGCCGGAACAAGGGTGTCAAAGCTGGTCATCAATCATCTCCACGGCAGATCCGGATGCAGCCACCATCGGCTGTTGCCGAACGGATTGACGCGGATGCCCAAGACAGTCAAAGAGTTTTACAGACTTCCGCACGACTTTTGGGTCGTCAGGCAAAGATTTCGTGAAAATATCGGTCAAAGTGTGAATATATTTACAAACCCGAAGACCCCGCCCGGCTCCGACCGGAAGCATTTCGCAGGCGCGCGGCTGAAGCGCCTGCGGCTGTCGCTCGGCCTCACCCAGACCCGCATGGCCGCCGATCTTGGCGTCTCCGTAAGCTATCTCAATCTGCTCGAGCGCAACCAGCGTCCGCTGTCGGCGGCCGTCCTGCTGCGTCTTGCGGCCACCTACGACATTGACGTCCGCACGCTCTCTGCGCCGGAAGATGCGGGCCTTGTCGAGGATCTGGGCCGCCGCCTGGCCGAATCGGGCGCAGCGCCAGCCGTCGGCCGCAACGAGCTGCGCGATTTCGCCGATCAGCATCCGGCGCTCGCAGAAGCAATGCTGCGGCTTCTGACGAAGGGGCCGGAGCAGCAGGAGCAGGCCCAGCCATCAGCGCCCTTTGCCGTGGTCCGCGATCATCTTCTCGATCGCGCCAACCACTATCCGACGCTTGAGGCGTCGGCGGAAGCCCTGGCGGACGAGCTACGGCTCTCGGGCCTTGCGCTGGATGCCGCGCTGGCGGAGCGCCTTCGCGCCCGTCATGGCATCGTGGTGCGGGTGCTGCCGACCGAGGTGATGCCGGGCGGGCTCAGGCGTTTCGACATGCACAATCGCCAGCTGCAGCTGTCCGAGGCGCTCGATACCGCGTCGCGCACCTTCCAGATGGGAACACATCTCGCTCTTCTGGAGGCGCGGGCCATGATCGATGCGGAAGTGTCGGCCGCCGCGACGACCACCTCGGCAGCGGGCCCGTTCGCGTCTCAGCTGCTCGCGCACAATCTCGCCAGCTACTGGGCGGCGGCGCTGATGATGCCTTACGGGCGGTTCCAGTCGGCCGCCGAGTCGCTCGGCTATGATCTGGAACTGCTGCAGGCCCGGTTTTCCGCTGGCTTCGAGCAGGTGGCGCATCGGCTCACCACCCTGCAGCGCCCGGGCGCGCGCGGCATCCCGTTCCTGATGTTGCGAGCGGATCGGGCCGGGCAGGTTTCCAAGCGCTTTTCCGCCGCCCGCCTGCCCTTTGCAGCCGAAGGCGGCACCTGCCCGCTCTGGGTCCTGTGGGCGGCGTTCGCGCAGCCGGGGCAGATTCTTACCCAAGTCGCCGAAGTGGAGGGCGGCCAGCGCATCTTCACCATTGCACGGACCGTGCGCCCGCAGCTGACAGCGTGGGGCGCTGCGCGGCCGAGCTTTGCGATCGCGCTCATCTGCTCGCTCGACCACGCGCGGGCGCTGGTCTATGCCGCCGGGCGCGATCTCGACTCCGGGCCTGCAACGCCTATCGGGCCGGGCTGCGCACTCTGCTGGCGGGACGCATGCCGCCAGCGGTCGGCTCCGCCACGGGGCGCCGCACTGGCGATCGATCCCATGGGCCGGGGGTTCACGCCCTACCGGTTCGAATCCTGAAGGAGACAGACACCGTGCATGGACCGGGCCAAGACTTGCTTGCCGGCATAGAAGTGAAGGGCGCGCTCGCGCCCGGCTTCGAGACCATCCTGACCGAGCCCGCGCTCCTGTTTGTGGCGAATCTCCACCGGATGTACGAGCCGACCCGGCAGGCGCTCCTGCGGGCGCGGCAGGAACGCAAGGATTGGCTGGGCGCGGGCAACCCGATGGATTTTCCGCCGGAGACCTCGGCAGTGCGCGCTGGCGACTGGCGGATTTCCGGAACACCGGCAGATCTTCAGGACCGGCGGGTCGAGATCACCGGTCCATGCGACCGCAAGATGGTGATCAACGCGCTCAACTCCGGAGCGCGCTGCTTCATGGCATGCATGGAAGATGCCACCTCGCCGACCTGGGACAATGTCGTGTCCGGCCAGGTGAACCTGCGGGATGCGGTTGCCGGCACGATTTCCCACCAGGAGCGCGGCAAGAGCTATGCCCTCGACGCGGAGACGGCGGTGCTCATCTTCCGGCCGCGGGGATGGCACCTGCCGGAAGCGCACATGGTGGTGGACGGCGAGGAGGTCGCCGGCGCGCTGTTCGATTTCGGCCTCTATGCCTTCCACAATGCACGGGCGCTCGTTGCCAAAAGCTCTGGGCCCTATTTCTACCTGCCGAAACTCGAACATTATCTGGAAGCCAGGCTGTGGAACAATGTGTTCGTGACGGCGCAATCGACCCTGGGGCTACCGCTTGGAACCATCAAGGCAACCGTCCTGATCGAGACGCTGCCGGCTGCCTTCATGGCGGACGAGATCCTCTATGAGCTCCGGGATCATGTCGTCGGCCTGAACTGCGGGCGGTGGGACTATATCTTCAGTTACATCAAGACGTTTGCCAACGACCCCGCAAAAATCCTTCCGGATCGCGCGGCGGTCAACATGGCGGTTCCGTTCATGGCGGAATATGCGGCCCATGTGGTGCGCACCTGCCACCGTCGCGGGGCGCACGCGATGGGCGGAATGAGTGCCTTCATTCCCGTGAAGAACGATCCTGCGAAAAACGAGGCCGCCTTTGCACAGGTTCGCGCCGACAAGGAGCGCGAGGCACGGCTCGGCCACGACGGCACATGGGTTGCGCATCCCGGCCTCGTGTCGGTTGCGCGGGAGATTTTCGATGCGCAGATGCCCGGCCCGAACCAGCTTGACGTGGTGCCCGAGGGTGCAGCGACTGCCGAGGCGCTCGCCACTCCTTGCGAGGGACCGCGCACTGCGGCGGGGCTGGCCAACAATGTGAATGTCGCCA
>JBKBXK010000012.1:0-19071 GCA_046314095.1 Thermaurantiacus sp.
ATGATCTCGCGCAGATCGTCGGCCATCGGTGCGCGCAGCGCGATCAGCGTCACTGCCTCCCGCTCGGCCTCCGCCTCCATCTCGTCAAGCCGCCCGTCTGCGGCGACAACCTCGGCTGCGGCGTCGATGTCGCGCCGCACCAGTGCGTCGATCGCGGCCGCGATCTGCGCCTCGGCCAGACCGCCCATCTCGGAGATCAGCGTGCGGAGCCGGTCGATGTCCTCGTCAAACGACTTGACGGTATGTGCCGCTGGCTGGGTCATCCATAGCGCCCCGTGATATAATCCTTGGTGCGCACCTCGCGCGGATTGGTGAAGATTTCGCGTGTGTCGCCATACTCCACAAGGTTGCCCAGGTGAAAGAAGGCAGTCTTCTGCGAGACGCGCGCGGCCTGTTGCATGTTGTGGGTCACGATCACGATGGCATAGCGGCCGCGCAGGTCGTCGATCAGTTCCTCGATCTTCGCGGTCGCAATCGGGTCCAGCGCCGAGGCCGGCTCGTCCATGAGGATCACTTCCGGGTCCACTGCGATCGCGCGTGCGATGCAAAGCCGTTGCTGCTGACCGCCCGAGAGCGCGGTGCCAGAAGCTGTCAGACGGTCTTTCACTTCCTCCCACAGGCCGGCCCGGCGCAGCGACTGTTCGACGATCTGGTCCAGCTCCGCCTTGGTGCGGGCAAGACCATGGATCCGCGGCCCGTAGGCGACATTCTCATAGATGGATTTCGGAAAGGGGTTGGGCTTCTGGAAGACCATCCCCACCCTGGCGCGCAGTTGCACCACATCCATGGCCGGCGAATAGATGTCGTCGCCATCGAGGTCGATGCTGCCGCTGACCTTCGCACCTTCGATGGTGTCGTTCATGCGGTTAAGGCACCGCAGAAAGGTGGACTTGCCACAGCCCGAAGGACCGATGAAGGCGGTGACATCCTCTTTCAGAATGTCGATCGAGACATCCTTGATTGCGTGCGTCTCGCCATAAAAGACATTCACGTCGCGGGCCGTCATCTTCGGCGGATTGTTGCTGGCAGGCCGCGACTCCGTGACCACGCCCAGAGCACCTTCGTTCACCAGCGCACCTCCAGCCTGTTCCGCAAATAGATTGCAACGGAGTTCATCATCAGCAGGAACACCAGGAGCACGATGATGGCACCACTGGTCTTCTCCACGAAGCCGCGCTGCACATTGTCGGACCAGATGAAGACCTGCACCGGAAGCACGGTTGCGGGATCGGTGAAGCCTTGCGGCACCGAGGTGATGAAGGCGCGCATGCCGATCATCAGGAGCGGGGCGGTCTCGCCGAGGGCGCGGGCAAGGCCAATGATGGTGCCGGTAAGAACGCCCGGCATGGCCAGCGGTAGCACATGGTGAAACACCACCTGCACCGGCGAGGCGCCCACTCCGAGCGCTGCGTCGCGAATCGAGGGCGGAACAGCCTTCATCGAGGCGCGCGCCGCCACCACGATGATGGGAAGGGTCATCAGGGCCAGCGTGAGGCCGCCCACGACCGGGGCCGAGCGCGGCATGTTCATGGTGTTGAGAAAGACGGCGAGGCCCAGGAGGCCGAAGATGATCGAGGGAACGGCCGCCAGATTGTTGATCGAAACCTCGACGATGTCGGTCCAGCGGTTCTTTGGCGCGAACTCTTCCAGATAGATGGCAGAGAACACGCCGACAGGAAAACATAGGGCAAGCGTGACCAGCAGTACCAGGAAGGAGCCCTTCAGCGCCCCCCAGATGCCGGCCAGCTCCGGATCAACGGAATCGGTTCCACCAAGGAAATGCCGGTTCAGGACAAGACGCAGGTCACCCGATTCCCGGAGCTGCTGATAGGCTGCAATCTCGACATCCGATACCGGGCGCAGCTCTGGAGCCACATCGAGATCCACCACGCCCTTGGCCAGGAGATCGATATTGCTGCGCGCGGTCAACCACATCGGGATCGTCTGGCCAAGGAGTGACGGATCGGCGACGAGCTTCTGCCGCATCGCAAGCCAGGCGCCATCGGAAACGACAAAGTCGGGCAGTCCTGCGGCTGCGACCGACTCCGCCACGGCCGCCTCATAGTCGGCGCGGATCAGTGCCTCCTCGCCTGCACCGGGCTGGATCCCAAGCACCTGAGCATCATAGATGACCGGGACTTGCACCTCGGCGGACCGGAAGCTGTTCCAACCCCCGGCGATGATGGTGACCAGCAGGAGCACGAGGAAACCTGCTGCGATCAGGAAGGCGATGATGCCGAGCCAGCGGAATCGCCGTTCGGCCGCATAGCGCCGGCGGATGCGGGCCTGCATGCCCGCCGAACTCCACGTTGTCGGCGCCACGCGGGCGTCAGGTGGATTGATGGCGACCGCGTCAGTCATACGCCTCCCGATACTTCTTCACCACCGACAGCGCGTAAACGTTGAGAAGCAAGGTGATGGCAAACAGCGTCAGGCCCAACGCGAAGGCGGAAAGCGTTTTCGGGCTGTCGAACTCCTGGTCGCCGGTCAGCAACTGAACGATCTGCACCGTCACGGTGGTGACGGAGTCGAACGGGTTGGCGGTGAGGTTCGCGGCCAGTCCGGCCGCCATCACGACGATCATCGTTTCGCCGATCGCCCGTGACACGGCCAGAAGGACGCCCCCGACAATGCCCGGAAGCGCCGCCGGAATCAGCACCTTTGCAATCGTTTCCGAAGGGGTTGCCCCCATTGCGAGCGAGCCGTCGCGCATCGCCGACGGCACTGCGGTGAACGCATCGTCGGCCATGGAGGAAATGAAGGGGATGATCATGATCCCCATTACCACCCCCGCAGCGAGCGCCGACTGGGCCGTAACGGTTTGTGGATCGAGGAGCGGGAACCAGGTGGAGATCCATAGGCCGAAATCCCGCACCAGCGGTGCAACCGTGAGCGCCGCGAAGAACCCGTAAACCACCGTGGGCACCCCGGCCAGAACCTCGAGCACCGGCTTGGCCACCCGGCGGAAGCCGGGCGCGGCATATTGGGTAAGGTAGATCGCTGTCATCAGGCCCAGCGGGATCGCCACGATCATGGCGATGATGGCGCCGATGAAGATGGTGCCCCAGAAGAGCGGCACGGCGCCAAACGCGCCCGACTGGCCAACCTGATCGGCGCGCATCGCAATCTGCGGTGACCATTGGGTGCCAAACAGGAACTCGGTAATCGGCACCATCTGAAAGAAGCGGAAACTCTCGAAGAGAAGGCTCGCAACGATTCCGAAGGTGGTGAGGATCGCGACCAGCGAGGCCGTGACCAGCACGCCCATCAGGAAGCCCTCGATGCGGGTGCGGGCGCGGAAATCCGGCGCAAGGCGCAACAGACCCCAGACAGCACCAAGGAGCGCGAGGGTGATGGCGACCACACCCGCGAACAGGGAATAGCGTTGCTCCAGGACGCGCCAGACCTCGGCCGCCTGCTCGGTCCTGGCGTCGAAACCGGCCACGAAACTGCCTTGCGCAAGGCCACGCGCGTCGGCGAGGAAGGCCAGCCTGTCAATCTCGCCCTCGGGCAACACGCCGGGCGGCAACGCGGCTTCCACGGCGTTGCCGACTACCCGATCCCCGAACAGGCCCCAGAGGACAATCAGCGCCAAGGCTGGCACCAGCGCTGCAAGTGCCACGAACCAGCCATGATAGCCGGGCCGGGAATGGACGGCGCCATAACCCATCCCCGAGGCCTCGACATATGCGGATGCCCGCCGTTGGCCCAGCCAGAACCCGGCAGCGGCGATCAGCCCGACTGCCAGCAGCATCAATGAGACCGGCATCAGCCGCGCCCCCCGCCGGGCCGTGCCCGCATCACCCCTCCAGATCCTCCGGGCGCATGGCGATGAGGTTCATGGCCCGTTCCCGGTAGCGCACGCGGATCTCGTCAGGTGAGGCAACAAGGCCGCGTCGGGAAAGATAGCCGCGCGGGCCCCACGCGCCCTCGCTGGTGTACTCCTCAAGAAAGTCCTTCAGCCCGCGAATGGCACGGGCATGTTCGCCCTTGGCATATATGAACATGGGCCTGGCGCCGGGATATTCGAAGGCCGAGATGGTTTCGTAGGACGGCGCCACGCCATTGATCGGCACGCCGCGCAGCCGGTCGGTGTTGGCTTCGTAATAGCTGAAGCCGAAGGCGCCCACACCGATCGGGTTCTGCGTGAGCTGCTGCACCAACAGATTATCGTTCTCGCCGGCATCCACATAGGCGCCATCCTCGCGGATGCCCTCGCAGATCTGCCGGAACCGGGCGTTGTTCGACCGCTTGAGCTCTGTCATCGCCGGATTGGTGAGGCAACCTGCCTGCATGTAAAGCTCGTTGAACGCGTCACGCGTGCCGGATGTAGGCGGCGGCCCAAGAACCTCGATGCGGATGGCCGGAAGCTCGGGGTTCACATCCTTCCAGGTCCGCGCAGTCTGCTGCTGGCCCCAAGGTTCTGCCGCGAGTGCCAGATACACATCGCGCAGGGTGAGGTTGAGGGGCACCGCCTGCCGGCCCTGCACCATCACCAGCCCATCGATACCGATCTGCACCTCAACGACTTCGCGCACTCCATTTGCCGCGCAATCGGCGAGCTCGCTTTGCGTAATCCGTCGCGACGCATTGGCGACATCCGGATGGCGCGAACCGACACCACCGCAGAAAAGCTTGAGCCCGCCCCCGGTGCCCACCGATTCCACAATCGGCGCGCGAAACTCGGGATGCTGGCGATTGAAATTCTCCGCGACCGCCGTGGTGAAGGGAAAGACGGTGGACGACCCAACGACCCGGACCTGCTCTCGCGCGATATCCGCACAACCCGTGGCGACGAGCACAACGGACAGAGCAAGCAGCGGACCGAGTGCCCTTCTCAACCCAACCTCCGGAAGACGTCCTGACACCCGACGGCGTTTACCGGCGGTTGGTGGGGCTTATGTTGCGCTTCAATGACAGTTCGATGACAACAGCGCCGGCGCACGTGTCAGCGCGAGGCCACAGTCTCGCGCGGTGTGCCGGGTGCGTCCGTGGGCGGGGACCCTGCCGACACCTCCTGTCCGGCCGGCTCGCCCAGCTCCAGCCGCGGCGGTGGCGGAATGATCGGGAGCGTGAAGCTCACCAATGTGCCCTCCCCCTGCCGGCTCTGGATTTCCAGCCGCCCGCGATGCCGCTCCACGATATGCTTGACGATGGCGAGGCCGAGGCCCGTGCCGCCCATGCTCCGCGAGTGGCTGGTGTCGACGCGATAGAAGCGCTCTGTCAGCCGCGGCAGATGCTCGGGCGCGATCCCCTCGCCCTCATCCTTCACCCAGATCCTTACCAGCTGCTCGCCGCGGCCGGCCGGCTCCATCGCACGTGCGCCGATCAGTATCGGTGTTCCGCTTCGCCCGTATTTCAGCGCATTCGACACAAGATTGTGCAGCACCTGGAGGATCTGGTCGCGGTCTCCCACCACCGAAGGCAGTTCCGGCTCGATGTCGAACAGCAGCCGCCGGTCGTCTGATTCCAGGCGCATCGCCAGCGTGCGGCCCACGTCAACGAGAAGCGGCGGCAGGTCCAGCGGTGTCTGTGGGCGGACATATTTGTCGAGCTCGATTCGCGACAGCGACAGCAGATCGTCTATGAGGCGCGACATCCGCCCGGCCTCGCGATCCATGATCTCAAGGAACCGCCGCCGCGCTGGCTCGTCTTCTGACGCAGGCCCAAGAAGTGTTTCGATAAAGCCCGAGATGTTCGCAAGCGGGGTTCGCAGTTCGTGGCTTGCATTGGCAACGAAATCGACCCGCATCCGCTCCGTCAGCCGCGCCTGGGTGATATCGGTGAAGGTCACCAGCATCCTGTCCCGCTCAAGCGGCACCGCGCGCACCCGAAAAGCGCCATCCTGAGCGCCGAGCGCCGTCACCTCGCGCACCGATGCCGCCCCTGCATCGCGGGCCTGGCGAACTGCCTCCATCACACCGGGGTGGCGGATCGCCTGCCGGATATCCATGCCGACGATTCGTGTGCCGAACAGGACCCGCGCGCCTTCGTTTGCAGCGGATGCCCGGAAGCCGTCATGAATCACAAGTGCGGGGTCGGCAAGCGCGTCGATGCCGATGCGTTCCCCCGCATCCGCGTGGCTCTGGTGCAATGCACGCGGCCCGGGTGGCACGATGCCGACAGCCTTCTCTGTCAAATCCTGATGCACAACGTAGCCCAGAATCATGACAGAGAAGAGAAGGACCAGAGACACCGCAAGCGGGAGCCCGAGGAGATCCACTGCAAAGGCTCCGGCAAGCGCAGTGGCGCCCGCGGCCCACCAGTCTCTTGGGGTCGATCCCGTCACGCGGCGGAGTCTGCCACAGCGGGCGGCTGGGCGAAACGGCGCAGATGCCCGAATGCCGGATAACGCCCGCCCCTTGCGGGTCGGTTCCGTCTCGCTACAAGCCGCAAATGCTCGATTTCATCGAACGGGTTGGCAACAGGCTGCCGAACGCGATCATGCTGTTCGTGTGGCTGTCCGGGGTCCTGATCCTGATCTCCATCGTTGCATCGCTCGCCGGCCTTTCTGGAATCCATCCGGGCACCGGCGAACGGGTTGTGGCGCAGAACCTGCTCACGGCCGACATCGTGCGCCGGTTCCTTGTCGAGATGCCCCGCACCTTCACCGGCTTTCCGCCTCTTGGCACCGTGCTGACCGTGATGATCGGTATCGGCATTGCCGAACGTACCGGGCTGATTGCCGCTGCTCTTGGCAGCATGGTGCGCAGGGTGCCGGGTCCGTTCCTGGCGCTCGCAGTGGTGTTCGCCGGCATCATGTCCTCGCTTGCGGTTGACGCCGGCTATGTTGTCCTGGTGCCGCTGGGCGCTGCCATCTTCGCCGCCGCCGGCCGGCACCCCATCGCCGGTCTCGCAGCGGCGTTTGCCGGGGTTTCGGCAGGCTTTTCCGCCAATCTGCTGGTAACCGCGCTTGATCCGCTCCTTGGCGGCATCTCGCAGCTCGCCGCGCAGATGCTCGTCCCGGATTACACAGTGCTTGCAACCGCCAACTGGTTCCTCATGATCGGGCTGGTGCCGGCCTTTTCGATCGCCGGCGCCTTCGTGACATCGCGCATCATCGAGCCGCGCCTCGGCACATGGGAACCGAACGCGGATGCGCCGGTGGCTCCGCATGCCGAAAGCGCCGACGAACGACGTGCCCTCAAGATCACCGGCCTTGCGACGCTTGTGCTCATCGCCATCATCGCCGCCCTCACGGTGCCCGAGAACGCCATCCTGCGCGATCCGGAGACAGGCTCGCTCGATCCCTTCTTCCAGGCGATCGTCGCCATCACCATGCTCGCGCTTGCCGGCCTTGGCATCGTCTATGGCGGGGCGATGGGCAGCATCCGCAAGTCCGAAGACGCGATTGCCATGGCATCAGACGCCATGGCGGCCATGGCCTCCTACATCCTGCTTGCGTTTGTCGCCGCCCATTTCCTTGCGCTCTTCGCATGGTCCAATCTCGGCGTGCTGCTTGCAATCGGCGGTGGGCAGTTGCTGCAGGCGTCGGGGCTCGGCGGGGTGCCGCTTCTGATGGCGATGATCCTCGTCTCGGGCTTCATCAACCTGTTCGTTGGCTCGGCGAGCGCCAAATGGGCGATCCTTGCGCCCATCTTCATCCCCATGTTCATGCTGGTCGGCATCACGCCCGAGGCAACGCAGGCGGCCTATCGCATCGGCGACAGCGTCACCAACATCATCACGCCACTTCTCGTCTATTTCCCCCTGATCCTGGTGGCTGCGCAGCGCTATGTGCCCAAGCTGGGCATCGGCTCACTGATCGCCACCATGATGCCGCACTCGATCGCCTTCCTGATCGCCGGCTCGGCCGTGTTGCTCGCATTTCTGCTCTTCGAGATTCCGCTGGGGCCGGGCACGTCCGTGATGATGACGCCGGTGGCGCCCCCCGCTGCCGTCGCTCCCCCGACCGGATAGAGGGGCAGCCACGAACACGCCAGCGCCCCCTGCCCGCTCCGGCGGCTTTCTGGATGCGGTTGAGCGGCTGTCGCGGCGCGTGCCCAACGCGCTCAACCTGTTTCTGTGGCTTTGTCTCGCGATCGTCATCGCGTCGTTCGTTGCCAGCCTCATGGGCGCGAGCGCAATCCACCCGGCAACCGGCGAGACGGTTCGCGCCACCAACCTCCTGCAAGCCGAGCATGTCCGCCGGCTCCTGGTGGAGATGCCACGTACGTTCACGGCCTTTCCGCCGTTGGGAAGCGTGCTTGTTGTCATGATCGGCATCGGCCTCGCCGAACGAAGCGGCCTTATCGGCGCCTCGCTGGGCCGGCTCATGCGCATGGCGCCGCCTGCCCTTCTCCCGCTCACGGTGGTATTCACCGGCATCATGGCCTCGATCGCGGTCGATGCCGGCTTTCTCATCGTGCCGCCGTTGGGCGCCGCCGTCTTCTGGGCGGCCGGCAGGCACCCGCTCGCCGGGCTGTGCGCTGCCTATGCCGGGGTCTCGGGCGGTTTTTCCGCCAATCTCCTCATCACCGGGCTCGACCCGCTGCTCGCCGGCCTCACCGAAGTGGCAGCGCAGTTGCTGGTGCCGGAGTATCAGGTGCTCGCCACCGCAAACTGGTTTCTCATGACCGCGCTCGTACCGCTTCTGTCCGTCGCCGGCGCGCTTGTGACGTCCCGCATCATCGAGCCACGGCTCGGCGCCTATGTGCCCGAGCCCGGCCTCGAGCGTCTCGCAACGAGCGACGCGACCCCGATCGAACGCCGCGCCCTCGCGCGGACCGGATGGGCCGCGCTGTTTCTCCTTGGCATTCTCCTGGCCCTTACGCTTCCCGAGGGCGCAGTGCTCCGTGATCCGGAGACGGGCAGCATCCAGCCCTTTTTCCAGGCGATTGTCGGCATCATCACGCTGTCGCTGGGCGCGCTTGGGCTTGTCTATGGCGCTGCCGTGGGCAGCATCCGCAACACAGACGATGCGATCGGCATGTGCGAGGCGACGCTGGCGGACATGGCTGTCTACATCCTGCTCGTGTTCGTGGCGGCGCAATTCCTCGCGCTCTTCGCATGGTCGAACCTCGGCACGCTCATCGCTATCGGCGGTGGCAATCTCCTGAAAGCCTCTGGCCTTGGCACGGTTCCGCTTCTTCTGGCCCTTATCCTGTTGTGCGGGCTCATCAACCTGTTCATCACCTCGGCCAGCGCCAAATGGGCGCTTCTCGCGCCCGTGTTCGTGCCGATGTTCATGGCCGTCGGAATATCGCCGGAGTTGACCCAGGCCGCCTATCGCGTTGGCGACAGTTTCTCGAATATCATTGCCCCAACGATGGTCTATATCCCCCTGCTGCTTGCCTTTGCCGGACGCTATGTCCCCGGGTTTCCGCTCGGGCGCCTGCTGACCCTGATGCTTCCCTATTCGCTGGCCTTTCTCCTCTGCGGCGCAGGGTTGCTGGCGCTGTTCCTCATGCTGGAGCTGCCGGTCGGCCCAGGCGCGCCGTCAACGGTGGCGTTCCCCGGATGAATCACGAACCTCGCCAGCCTGACACGTCTGCCGAGCGCCGCGGCGCCTTCACCCGATTTCTCGACACGGTGGAGTTTCTCGGCAATCTTCTGCCGCACCCGGTCACGCTGTTCGCGATCCTTGCGCTTGCGATGGTCCTGCTGTCGGGCCTCTTCGGCGCCATGGGCGTCGCGGTACCCGATCCGCGGCCCGAGGGCGCGCCCGGCCGGGCCGCCGATGGCATGATCACTGCCGTAAGCCTGATGAACGCTGATGGCATCAGGCGGATCTTCACCGGCCTTGTCTCCAACTTCACCGGCTTTGCGCCGCTCGGCGTCGTGCTGACCGCCATGCTCGGTATCGGCGTCGCGGAGAAGTCCGGGTTGTTGTCTGCCGCCGTGCGCGGCATCGTGCTCGGCGCCTCGCCCCGCGTTGTCACCTTCGCCATCGTCTTTGCCGGCGTCATTTCCAACACCGCTTCCGAGATGGGCTATGTCGTCCTTATCCCTTTGGCCGGCGCAGTCTATTACTCGCTGGGCCGGCATCCGCTTGCCGGCATGGCCGCAGCATTTGCCGGCGTTGCCGGCGGCTATTCCGCCAATCTCCTCATTGGCACCATCGATCCGCTGCTGGCAGGCATCACCGAGGAAGCTGCCCGGCTCATCGACCCGACCTATGTTGTCACCGCGACGGCCAGCTATTATTTCATGGCCACGTCGTCATTCCTTGTCACGCTGGTGGGCGGGTTCGTCTCCATCCGCATCGTCGAGCCCAAGCTCGGAACCTACAGTTCGGCGAATGCGGATCCCTCCGTCCTTCAGACCGCGATCGAGCCGCTGACACCCAAGGAACGCAAAGGTCTCGCTGTCGCCGGCCTCGCGATGCTGGGCATCTTCGCGCTGATGGCGCTCACCCTCATTCCCGAATGGGGCATACTTCGCGATCCGGCCACGGGTGACCGGCTCCGCTCTCCGTTCTTCTCGGGGTTTGCTGTCTGGATCCTGCTGTTCTTCCTGACAGTGGGGATTGCCTATGGCCGGGTTGCCGGAACCATCCGCACCGACCGCGACGTGATCGACGGCATGGCGTCCGCCCTCTCTTCGCTCGGTCTCTATATCGTTATCGTGTTCTTCGCTGCCCAGTTCGTCGCCTTCTTCAACTGGTCAAATCTCGGCGCAATCACGGCGGTCAATGGCGCGCAATTCCTGACGGATACGGGCCTCACGGGGCCGATCATCTTCATCGGCTTCATTGCCATCTGCGCCTTCATCAACCTGATGCTCGGCTCGGCCTCGGCGCAGTGGGCGATGACGGCGCCGATCTTCGTTCCAATGCTGATGCTGATCGGCTGGTCGCCCGAACTGATCCAGACCGCCTATCGGATCGGCGATTCCGTCACCAACACGATCACGCCCATGATGAGCTATTTCGGCCTGATACTTGCAGTCGCCGCGCGCTGGGACCGCAACATCGGTATTGGCACCATGATCGCCATGATGCTGCCCTACGCGATCTTCTTCACCATCGGCTGGACAATCCTATTCTATCTCTGGGTGTTCGGCCTCGGTCTGCCGGTTGGCCCCGGATCGCCGACCGTCTGGGATGCCGGCTGAATCGCGCCCGTTCAGCATGCGGAATATACTACAACGATTCAGCGTGTAAGATCGACCAGTTCATACCAGGTGGCCATGTAGCCACCCACCCCGCCTTTCACGAAGATGCGGTCCGCGTCGGCCGTCACCCACATGTCGTAGACCGGATGCTCCTTGCCGCCCATCTTGTCTGCGCCATCATCCACAAAACGGAAATGGTGGCAGGCAAAGGTTCCGGCCTCGATCTCGGCCGCTTCGTCACCCACATATTCAAGGCCGATCCTCACCTCCGCCAGCATCGGCGGGGTTGCGCCACGATGGTCTGGCGAGGGGAGAAGGCACCGGATGGTGCGCCGGTGCGGGCCTTTTCCGACGTCCATGCAGCGGGTCATGTAGGCGTCGCCGACGATGGGGTGGGTGCCGAAGCCGTCGAGACCGTCGCCAATCTCAATCGTCTGGGAGACGCGACCGATCGAAGGGCCGTGGCTGGTGCAGTGGACGAGGCCTTGCCCATGTTGGAACTGGATCAGGCCGGAGCCCATGAACCTGTCCCCGACGGTCAGCCGCACGAGGCAGTCAAACGGCCGGCCGGCTTCATCGAGTGAGTAGATGATGTCGCGCATGACCGTGGGCGCAGGCTCCTCGATGCAGCAATGCGCGCGCATCGTGACCCGCCCGTCGGAATGGTGGGTGAAGCGGAAATCCTCGAAGCCGCGCTCCTGCCCCTCCACGCCGGCCTTGCGGCTGGTGTAGCGGATGCGGCCCGCCACCTCCCGATGCGCCATGCCCGGCCAAGGCCTTGCTGCTTCCATCGCCCATGCCGGCTCGCTCATCCCCATTTCTCCCGGTAGGAGGCAATCTCGGCTGCGCCCATGCTGGCCATTGCGTCGAAGAAGGCCTCCGCGTTGGCGGCCTTCAGCGCCGGCAGCCCCATTTCCAGGCTTCCTTCTGCGCCCACCATGATCTCCCGCTCGCCGGCCGCGAGCCCGGCGGCAATCACCCGCGCAGCATCCCCGGCCGGGTAACCGCCTGCGATCTGCGAGTCCTCGCGGCCGGCCGCGGCACCATCACCCTTCAGCGCATTCCTTGCGATATCGGTTGCAACGAAACCGGGCACGATCACGCTGACCTTCAGGCCGCGGCCCTCCACTTCGGCGCGCAACGCATCGAAATAGCCGATAACGGCATGCTTGGCCGCGCAATAGCCGGTCCGCAATGGCGCGCCCACCTTGCCGGCAATGCTTGCAGTCACGGCCAGATGGCCCTGCCCGCGCGCAAGCATGTGCGGAAGCAGCAACTGGGTGAGGTGGATCGGCCCGAGCACATCCACATCCATCAGCCGCCGATAGACATCGAAGGCCGTCACCTCCGCCGGCGAGCGCTGGGAAATGCCGGCGTTGTTGACGAGCAGATCCACATGCCCGGCCCAGCTGATGGCCTCCTCCACCACGGCCGGAAGCCGCGCGTGGTCGGTCGCTTCGAACGGAAGCACAAGCGCTTCCTTTCCGGCGGCCACATCCGCCAGCGCGTCCGCCCTGCGGCCGGAGAGGATCGACCGCGCGCCATGTTCCGCCAGCACGTCGGCAAGCGCGCGCCCGATGCCGGAGGAGGCGCCCGTGACCCAGCAGACACGGCCGTCGAGGCGACCGTCCATCAGGGGATCGCCCACTGCCACGGCGGAACAGAGGGCGCCCGCATGAGCGACGGGTGCAGCCAGGTGAGCAGCAGCCACAGGACCAGACCACCGGCGAGCGGGACCACGCCCACCCACAGGCTGGTCCAAGGCTGTTTTCCCGTAATCTGGGCGCCGAACGGCCAGTAGCTGGTCTGCGCCTCCCAGCCGCGCCAGTTGTCGCCAAGCTGGGCCCGCTTCTTCCCATCCTGCGCCGCCGCGCCGACCAGCGCGAGGAACCCGATGCCGCCCGCGAGTAGCACCGTATCAAGCATGCCCGAAAGGAGGACATGCACCGCCGCCCAGAGGCCGAAGGCCCACATCATCGGGTGCCGGGTGATGGCGAGCACGCCCTTCGCCGGCTTTTCCGACAGCGGCACGCCGGCAAGCGCACGGTTTGCGGGCGTAAGCGAGCCAACAAACAGGATTGCGGCGAACAGCATCACCAAGGTGGACACATGCCAGGCGCCGGCCGGCGCAACCCACAGGAGCGGCCCCGGTGGAACCGCACGATAAGCCTGGATCGTACCGAACAGCAGCGCAAGGGAGACAATCGCATAGCCGATCCGGAAGCCGTTCTCTCCCAACCGGCGGACAAGCGCATCGCGAACCGGCGGATTGGCAAGCACGATGTGGCTGACAACAAAGGCCGCGAGCAGCGTTACAAACAGCGTCATCTCGCCCCCCTCCTCAGCGACGATAGCCTTCCGGAAGCTGGCTCCGGTCCTGCCCGGGCAGATAGCGCCGGGCAAGGCGCGATTGCCGGGTCTCCAGCGACTGTTCGACACCGCCGATCCAGATCCGCTCGGGAAAGCTCGAAAGCTCGAGCGGATCGCCTGACCAGATAACAACATCGGCGGCCGCACCCGAAGCAAGACGGCCACGATCCCCCATGCCGAAGATTTCCGCCGGCGCGCGCGAGATGCTGGCAAAGGCCTGATCCCAGGAGAGGCCAACCCCGCCCGGAACTCGCCCCTGAGCCACCATGTTGCCCGCATAGTGCGTGAGGAGCCTGGGCTGGAAGCTGGCGTCGAGATCCGGGGTCCCGAGCGCAACCGTCACGCCCGCCGCCACCAGCCGGCCGACGTTGTTCATGGTCGCTGCCACCTGATCGAAACTGCCCGGAAGATTGTCCATCCCGAGCGTGATCACCGGCACATTGGCGCGCGCAATCTCGTCGGCCACCATCCAGCCTTCGTGTGCGGACACGAGCACCAGCCGGAGCCCCGGGTACATGCGCGGCAGCTGCAGCACCTGGCGAATGTCCGACGCACGATCGACCCGCACAAGGAGCGGATGCGCACTGCGCAGCACGAGGCCGAGCGCCTCGGCATCGTCGCGGGTGATGCGCAAATCCTTGTGCTGGTCGCGGAAGGGCATGGCAATCCCGGTCTGGATGCGGCGGGCCTCCTCAAGGCCATTGGCAAGGTCTGCCCAGGCGGCCGGGCGCGAGCCGCCGGCGATGCGCCCGCCGGGCGTGCCCAGCGCCACATACTGAAATGCACGCTCGCGGATGGGCGCACGAGCCTGATCGCCAAGCGAAACAAGGAGCCCCTGGCCTGCAAAGATCTCGTCGCCGGGAAACGGTGTCACAACCGCAGCCGTCACGCCGGCGCGCCGGGTGATGGGGATGGAGGTTTCCGCCGGGTTCCAGGCGGTTGCCGCAACAAGCGACGCGGAGACGGCCGCGCTCGGCGCCCGCGTGTCGTTGGCGTTGGCGCTCATCGTCACTTCGGAAAGGCCGAGCTGGCTCATGCCGGCGATGATGCCCGGGGTCACCCATTTGCCCGCCGCGTCGACGGCCCGGTAGCCGGCCGGAACGGCTGCTCCGGGGGGAAGCACCCGTTCCACCTGCCCGCCGGCAAGGAGAACAGTGCCACCCTCGACAATAGGCCCGGCATTGGTGACGACCCGCCCGCCGGTGATGGCAAGCCGATCCTGCGCGGCTGCAGGGGCAGCGAGAAGCAGCAGAAGAAGGAGGAGGCGGCTCATTTCACGTCTCCCTCGCCCGGTTGGCCGATCTCGAAGTCAGACACCGGCCTCCGGGACGGGTCGGCCGCGTCGTAGGCAAGCCCGCCATCGATCCAGACCTTGGCAGGCCGCGAATAGACCGAGAGCGGATCGCCGTTCCACAGCACGACGTCGGCCTGCTTGCCCGGCTCGAGGCTGCCGGTCTTTCTGTCGATGCCGAGTGCCTTGGCCGGGTTGTGGGAAATCCACGCCCAGGCTTCCTCGTCGCGGATCGTGAGGCCCATCCGCCGGCCGTTTGCAAGCGCCTTGGCGGTTTCCTGGTTCAGCCGCTGGATACCGTGCGCGTCGTCGGAATGGGTGATGGCGCAGCCCCCCGCGGCATGCACGAACGGGAGGTTTTCCTGGATGGTGTCGTAGCTCTCCATCTTGAAGCCCCACCAGTCCGCCCAGAGCGCACCGCAGATATTCTCTTCCGCCAGGATGTCGGCAATCTTGTAGGCCTCCACCGCATGGTGAAAGGCGGCAATCCGATAGCCGAACTCGCGGCCCATCTGGATCATGTGCATCATCTCGTCGGCGCGATAGCAGTGATTCTGGATCAGGATCTTGCCGTCCAGCACGCCAACGAGCGTTTCCATCGCCAGATCCCGGCGCGGCGGCCCGGTTCCCACACGCCCGCCCGTGGCGCGATACTGCTGGGCATTGGCCCAGGTCTGCCGGGCCAGGGCGAGATTGCCCATGCGGCTGCCCGGCATCTGGTTGCGGCTGCCATAGACGCGCACGGGGTTCTCGCCGCAGGCCATCTTCAGAGTCCACGGCGCATCGGGCATCAGCATGTCCTGCGCGGTGCGGCCCCAGACGTTCTTGAGCGTGACCCCGCGGCCGCCAAAAAGATTGGCGGAGCCAGGAAGAACGTGCAGCACGGTAACTCCGCCAGCAAGAGCGCGTGAAAAGCCCGGATCCTGCGGCCAGATGGCGTGGAAGGCCCAGACCTCCGGCCGGACCGGCCCGGTGACCTCATTGCCGTCGGAATGGGCGGGCA
This sequence comes from Thermaurantiacus sp., assembly GCA_046314095.1. Lineage (GTDB taxonomy): Bacteria > Pseudomonadota > Alphaproteobacteria > Sphingomonadales > Sphingomonadaceae > Thermaurantiacus. The sequence goes on from JBKBXK010000012.1 coordinate 15,720, forward strand.
CGCTGGGGGAGGGATAGTTGCCAAGATGGGAATGGATGTCGATGATGCCTGGAGTAACCCACTGGCCCGCACCGTCGATCACCGTCGCCCCACCCTCGTCCACGCTGGGGCCGAGCGCTGTCACCTTGCCATTCTCGAAGCGGATGGCGCCATTGTCGACGCGCCCGCCCTTGCCGTCAAAGATGGTCACGTTGCGAACGACGGTCGGCACTCCGGGGAGCGCACGATAGGTGGAGGCATAGGCCGCATCGCCCGGCCCGCCCGATGCCACGGGCATGGGCCGCGCAGATGTTCCCGGCGTGCCAGTGGAGGTGCAGGCCGCAAGCGCCAGCGCGGCCGTGCCAATCAGAAACCGTCTCACGCCCGCATTCCTTCTGTCACTTCTGTCTCCATCATCGGCTCGGGCAGCGGCCCGGCATCCTTCAGCGTGTCGAGATGCATCATCCTTCGAATGATTGGGCTGACAAGCAGAACCCCCACGCCGACGCCCACGGCCACCCAGCCGACGGTTACATAGACATCCAGCACCACCTGCTTCCCGGCCTCGTCGATCCCTTCCGAGCCGGTCGCGCGGGCGATCAGGCCGGAAACGAAATTGCCGGCCGCAGACGCCAGGAACCAAACCCCCATGATCAGGCTCGCCATGGCGGCCGGTGCGAGGCGGTTCATCGCCGAAAGGCCCACTGGAGACAGGCAGAGTTCGCCCGTGGTGTGCAGCAGATAAATGAGGAAAATGAAAACAACCGGGGTCAGCCCGCTGTCTCCGGCCCAGTTGGCTCCCAGCACCAGTACAAGAAAGCCCAACCCCAGCTGCATCAGGCCAAGGCCGAATTTGGCCGGAGTCGAAGGCTCCAGCCCGCGGTTTGCAAGACCAAGCCAAAGAGACGCGAACAGCGGGCCAAGGAACACGATATAGAGTGGATTGATCGACTGGAAGACCGCCGCCGGCACCTGCCAGCCGAGGAAGGAGCGGTCCACATACCGGTCGGTAAACACGTTCAGGGATGAGCCGGCCTGTTCAAACAGCGCCCAGAACAGCACCGACCCGCCCATCAGGAACAGCGCGGCGAAGATCCGGTCGCGCTCGTGCGGGCTCAGCTTGGTCACCGTCGTCCACAGGACATAGCCGACGACGATCGCCGAGGCGACTGCCAGCACGCCGCCCACCAGATACTGATACTGGATGAGGAAAAACACGATCAGCACTGCAAGGAAGCCAGCCGCATAGATCAGCCATTCGCGCGCAATGCCCATCACCGGCTCCCGCAGGAGGGCCGGGTTGCGCGCCTCGCCTCGCCCCTCCAGCCAGGGCTTGCCAAGCACGAACACGAACAGTCCAAGCAGCATTCCGACGCCGGCCGCGCCAAAGCCCCAGGCCCAGCCCCAGGTCTGCCCCAGCCATCCGGCGACGATTGCGCCGGCCGCTGCCCCCACGTTGATGCCCACGTAGAAGATCGTATAGGCCGGATCGCGGCGCTTGTCGGTGATGCCATAGAGCTGGCCCACCATCACCGAGATATTGGCTTTCAGGAATCCGCTGCCGACGATAATGAAGGCGAGCGCCGCCCAGAAGGCATTGAGCTCGACTGCGCCTTGGCCGCCATCGCCTTCCACCGCCATCAGGAAATGTCCGAAGGTCAACAGCACCGCGCCGAACAGAACCGCCTTGCGCTGCCCGATGTATCTGTCTGCCAGATAGCCGCCAATTGCCGGCGTGATGTAGACAAGCGCGGTATAGGCGCCGTAGATCACATAGGCTTGGCTTTCGGCGAACATCCAGTGCTGGATCAGGTAGAAGATCAGGAGCGCGCGCATCCCATAATAGGAAAAGCGCTCCCACATCTCTGCGAAGAACAGCACGAACAGCCCACGCGGGTGGCCGAGGATCTGCTTTTCGCCCGGCGGGCCCGCCACTCGTTTCGCCGGCACCTCGCCCACCACCTTCGCCATCCGCGACTCCTCGTTGTGGCTGCAATCTGTTGCACCGAGCCACTGTCCGCGCAACGACCCTCTTGCAAATGCCCGCTGGCCCGTGGCGCCGTGGTCACGCATGGAGGCCCGAAGGAGATTGCCCCATGCGCTTCGAAGGCACTGGAAGCTATGTCGCAACCGACGATCTGAAGGTCGCGGTGAATGCCGCAGCCACGCTGCGCCGGCCGCTGCTGGTGAAGGGCGAGCCCGGCACCGGCAAGACGGTGCTTGCACAGGAGGTGTCCGCGTCCTTCGATGCGCCTCTCATCGAGTGGCATGTCAAATCCACCACGAAGGCCCAGCAGGGGCTTTATGAGTATGATGCCGTCTCGCGCCTGCGCGACAGCCAGCTGGGCGATCCGCGCGTCCAGGACGTGAAGAACTATATTCGCCGCGGCAAGCTGTGGGAGGCCTTCACCAACGAAACCCTGCCCGTCCTCCTTATCGACGAGATCGACAAGGCCGACATCGAGTTCCCGAACGACCTTCTGCAGGAGCTCGATCGGATGGAGTTCTTCGTTTACGAGACCGGCGAAACGGTGAAAGCAAGCCAGCGGCCGATCGTTGTCATCACCTCCAACAACGAGAAGGAGCTGCCTGACGCATTTTTGCGACGCTGTTTCTTCCACTACATCAAGTTTCCGGACCGCGAGACGATGGAGGCGATCGTCCGCGTCCACTTCCCTGACATCCAGAAGGAACTTGTGCGCGAGGCGCTGACGGTGTTCTACGACATCCGCGAAGTCCCGGGCCTCAAGAAAAAACCAAGCACATCCGAGCTTCTCGACTGGCTGAAGCTGCTTCTGCACGAGGATCTTCCCGTCGAACTGCTGCGCGAGCGCGACCCGCGGAAACTGATCCCGCCGCTTCATGGCGCGCTTCTGAAGAACGAGCAGGATGTGATGCTGTTCGAACGCCTCGCGTTCATGGCGCGGCGCGAAGGCGGCCGGAGCTAGGGCGGAACCAGGGGACGCCGAAAGGACCTTGCGGCATCCACCAATGCGCGGCACCCTTTCCAGCATGGCTCACGCCACGCCCAACCCGTCCTTGCCCGCCGGCTCCAGCGGCCTGGGCCTCAACGGCGCGCCCGCTTGCGCGCTGAAGACCTGAGATGTTCGTCGCCGTCTATTGGTGGCGGGTAACGCCCGGGAAGGAAGCACAGTTTCGCGCGGCGTGGCGGCGTGGGACGGAGCTTATCCGGGCACGCTATGGCTCGCTCGGCTCGCGCCTGCACCAGGACCGTGACGGACGCTTTGTTGGGATTGCCGAGTGGCCCGATGAAGCGACCTGGCAGCGGGCGTTTGACGCGAAGATGGTCTACGACGAGCCGGAGACGCGCGCTGCGTTCGTGGACGCCATCGCTGAGACGCCACCGGGGAAC
>JBKBXK010000013.1:0-18971 GCA_046314095.1 Thermaurantiacus sp.
ATGGCATGGATGTCGAAGATGGCATCGAAGCACTTGAGAATGCCGAGCTGGTCGAGCACCCGCTCGGCGTATGGCAGGTCGCCATTGGTGAACACCAGCTTGCGGCCCGGGAGGCGGGACAGTGCGTCAGAAAGCGCGGCATCCGGTGTCAGAACGGACACATCGATGTCGTGCACGAAGTCGAGGAATTCCCTAGGCTCAACGCCATGGCTCAGCATCAATCCCCGCAGCGTCGTGCCGTGCTCGTGGAAGTAGCGCTTCTGGACAGCGCGGGCCTCGGCGCGTCCCAGCCCCAGCAGCCTGCCAACGAACGCTTCCATGCGCACGTCGATCTGCGCAAACAGGTTCGCCGCGGCGGGGTAGAGCGTGTTGTCCATGTCGAAGAGCCAGGTCTCGACTTGCACGGGAATGGGCGCTCCCGCCGGAGCGGAAACTGTCGGGATATCGGGAAACTGGCGCACACCGCGGGTATAGGGCGGTCTTGGTTGCTGGCAAGATTGCGCAGCACGTCCTCCCAGATCCTCCCCGTTGCAGGGCTGGTGCTTCTTGCCGCATGCGGGGGCGGCGGCGGAGGCGGTGGCGGGCCTGGCCCGCAGGCGTTGCCGCCCCCGCCGCCGGCCGCGCCCTCACCGCAGCCGCCCTCGGTGTTCGATACCCCTGAATATCGCCGCTCGGACGCTGCTGTCGCCTCGAATGTGCTTCCGGCCTGGGCGGAAGGGGCCAGCGGTGCCGGCGTGATCGTTGGCCTGCTCGACAGCGGGATCGCCAGCGGAAACCCGGAGTTTGCAGGCCGAATTCATGCTTCGAGCCGGGATGTAACCGGCAACGGCCGCCCGATCACCGACGAGGGGGGGCACGGCACATCCGTTGCCGGCGTGATGGCTGCGGCCCGTGACAATTCGGGGATCGTCGGCATCGCGCCGCAGGTGACGCTCGCCGTCTATCGTGCCGACCGCCCGGGCACTTGCGGCACCGACGATGGCTGCCGCTACAACGACAGCGCCCTGGCGGCCGGAATCGACGCGGCAATCGCCGTGGGCGCCCGTGCCATCAACATCTCGCTCGGCGGAACCGGCGCAAGCCCGGTGCTGCGGGATGCCTTCGTCCGCGCCGGCCAGGCTGGGGTGGTGCTGGTGCTCTCCGCTGGAAACGACAGCCGCAGCGAGGTGAATGGCCTCGCACTCTCGGCGCTGCAATCCGCCGGGGGCGCCACTGTCGTGGTGGTCGGCTCGGTCGGGACAACCCGTCAGCTGTCGGAATTCTCGAACCAGGCGGGCCAGGCGGCGACCAACTATGTGGTGGCGCTGGGCGAGCGGGTGCGCAGCTTCAACCAGAACGGCCAGGCCTTTCTCTACTCCGGCACGTCCTACTCCGCGCCGCAGGTAACAGGCGCGATTGCTCTCCTTGCCCAGGCGTTTCCGCAGCTGTCACCGCAACAGCTGGTGCGGCTGGTGCTGGAAAGCGCTGACGATGCGGGCATTGCGGGCACGGACAATATCTACGGCCGCGGAGTCCTGAACATCGGCCGCGCCTTCCAGCCGATCGGCCAGACCAGCCTTGCCGCAACCGCGACACCCGTCTCGCAGTCCAGCAACGGCCACTTGGGAGCGCCGATGGGCGGCGGGGAAGGGTTTGGGACATCCCTGGGACTTGTTCCCATCTCCGACAGCTTCGGGCGGGTCTTCGCCCTCCCCGTTGCGCGCACCCTTCGCCCGTACACGCCCGCGCGGCTCGGCCGGGCGCTGGGCCTCGACACAAGCTGGGCGCCGCCAGTGCAGGCCGGCGTCGGCACGCTGCTGCTCTCGGCCCGATCCGGGACAGCCGTGCCCACAGCAGATGCGTTTCGCTGGTCTCACTCTGCCGAATCGCATCTGGGCCTGGCCCAGCGGGGCGTTTCCGCGCAGCGGCTCGCGGCGCCGCGGTCTCTTTCCGGGCAACTCCTTGCAGGCCCCCTCGTGTTCGGGCTCGTCGAGGGCCCGGGCGCGGTGCTGGCTCTCCCGGGGGAATCGCCTTTTCCCAGACTGGTTGCTGCAGATGGGCTCGATCCAGCCGCTGACCTGGCCGCGCGCACCATCCAAGCCGCAGGCGCCGAGATATCGGCCGGTCGGCTGCGGCTAGGGCTTGCCGTGGAACATGGTCGCGCCGCGGCCATTCCCGGGCGCCGCTACGAGCGGCTGTCTGAGCGCAGGATGACCGCCTCGGCGGGCCTTTCCGTCGGCGCTCTGGATTTGGCAATCCGCGCCGCGACGGTCGGCTCGGAAGGTGCGTTTCTGGGCACTCGCGGAGGGCCCGCGCTCGGCGTTCTCGGTGGAGCGGGCCGGGAAGCCGGCGCATCGATTGGCGTTGACCTGGGCGGGCTGCGGATGCGCGCTGCCGGCGCTCTTGGCTGGCATCGGCCACGCCTGTCGGGCTTCGGTCTGTTGCAGCCAGGGGAAGGAGAGATCACCACCTCGGCCTGGTCGGTTGCAGCCGATGCGCCGCTCGGCCACGGGCGCGTGCGTGCGGCCCTCGCCCAGCCGGTTGCGGTGACGGGAGGACGTCTGCGACTGCTTGCGCCGCTTTCGGGCCGGGCCGAGACGCTGGTGCCATTGGCGCCCTCTGCAGCCGAACGTGCATTCGAGCTTGGCTATGACGGGCCTGCCGGGCCACATTTCCTACTGTCGCTCACTGGCTTTCATCGTGCCAATGCCGGCCATTTCGAGGGACTTGCCGACACCGGCGCAGCCCTCCGTCTGCGCCGGACCTTTTGATTCGCCCACGGGCCGTCCACAGCTTTTCCACCGGCCGCGCACAGCAGGCTGCGCTCCAGTCATCAACAGCCTTGAAGCAGGGGCTTGTCGGGCGCAAACAGCCCGGCTGATGTCCACCCAACCTGCCCGACTTTCCTCGATCGAAACCAGCACGTCGCCGCGGCTTCCCTACAATATCGAGGCTGAGCGGGCGCTGCTCGGCGCGCTCATGATCGAGGTGCGCCTGGTCGAGGACGTTGCCGGCTTCCTTGACGCCACGCATTTCCATGAGCCGCTGCACGGGCGCATTTACGCTGCGATCCGTGCCAAAGCAGACGCGAACCAGGTCCCGACGCCGACGACGCTCCGGCCACTGTTCGAATCCGATCCGGCAATGGCGGAGCTCGGTGGCCCGGCCTACCTCCTCGATCTCACCACCGATGCCGGCGCACTGCTGATCGCGCGGGACTGTGCCCGGCAGGTCCATGAACTCGCGCTGCTTCGGGCCCTGGTGCGCGTTGGCACCGATCTTGTGGCGGCCGCTGGGGACACCTCGGAAGATGTGCCGCCGATGGAGCGGATCGCAGCCGCCGAGGAGGCTCTTTATCGCGTTGCCGAAACGGGTGACGCCAGCCCGGCAACACAGACCTTCCGGTCCGCCGCCGGCAAGGCACTGGAGATGGCGGCCCGCGCCCGCCGTTCCGGCGGGCATCTGTCCGGTCTGACCACCGGACTTACCGGTCTCAATCAGAAACTTGGCGGGTTGCAGAACTCCGATCTCGTGATCCTCGCCGGCAGGCCCGGCATGGGCAAGACCGCGCTTGCCACCAACATCGCCTTTGCCTGCGCGTGGCGGCACCGCCTGGAACGGGAGGAAGACGGCATTGCGACCGGCGCGCCGGTCGCGTTCTTCTCGCTGGAAATGTCGGCCGATCAGCTCGCAACCCGGATCCTTGCGCAACGCGCGCAGGTCTCGTCGGAAGCGCTGCGCACGGGCCGTATCAACCAGGCGCAGTTCAACGCGATTGCCCGTGCTGCCGATGAGCTCTCCGACCTGCCGTTCTACATCGACGATTCGCCGGCGCTCACGATTGCCGCGCTTCGCTCCCGCGCGCGACGACTCAAGCGCCAGAGGGGCATCGGCCTCGTGGTTGTCGACTATCTCCAGCTGTTGCGAGGCACTGCGCGCAATGCCAGCGAGAACCGCGTCAACGAGCTTTCCGAGATCACCCGGGGGCTCAAGACGTTGGCGAAGGAACTCGACGTGCCGGTGCTCGCGCTGTCGCAGTTGAGCCGACAGGTGGAAGGCCGCGACGACAAGCGTCCGCAACTGTCCGATCTTCGCGAATCCGGCACCATCGAGCAGGACGCCGACATCGTTCTGTTCGTGTTTCGCGAGGAATATTATCACCAGATGAAGAAGCCCGCAGACGAAAGCTCGGCCGAGTTTCAAGCCTGGCAGGAGAAGGACTATCGGCTGCGCGGTCTGGCCGACATCACTGTCGCCAAGCAGCGTCATGGCGCTGCTGGTCGGGTCAATCTCTATTTCGCCGGCGAGTACACCCAGTTCACAGATCGCGCGGAGGGTGACGCGCCAGATTCTGACTGAGCAGACGGCGCAGCGATTGGGAGGTTGCGGTGCGAGTCGTGCCTGCTAGGCCCGGCGCGCATGGACTTTGGCTCTGACAACGCGGCGGGCGTGCATCCGCAGATACTGTCCGCTGTGGCCGCAGTCGCAGGGGCAGAGCCTGTCGCCTATGATTCCGACCGGGCCTCCGAGCGCCTCGATGCGGCATTCTCTGCCCTGTTCGAAACCTCTGTCCGGGTGTTCGCCGTTCCCTCCGGGACGGCCGCCAATGCGCTGGCGCTGGCCGCGGCCGTGCCACCGTGGGGGGGTATCTTTGCCCATGCGGAGGCCCACATCGAGGTGGACGAAGCCGGCGCCGTTGCCTTCTTCACCGGGGGCGCCAGTCACATTCTGGTGCCCGGTCCGGCAGGGAAGCTTCAGGTCGATGCCCTGGAAGCTGCCGCGAAGCGGCGGCGAGGCGACGTGCACCAGGTGCAGCCTGCCGCACTTACCCTGACCCAGGCGACCGAGGCGGGCACGGCCTATGCGCCGGCCGAAGTCGCAGCGCTCGCAGAGTGGGCGCGGACACGCGGCCTTTGCGTGCACATGGACGGCGCACGCTTTTCGAATGCAGTGGCGCATCTCGGCTGCCCGCCGGCGGACGTCACGTGGCGTGCCGGAGTCGACCTGCTGTCGTTCGGCTGCATCAAGAATGGCGGCATGTCCGCCGAAGCGCTGGTGGTCTTCCGGCCAGACCTGGCCGCGACCATACCCGTCCGCCGCAAGCGCGCCGGGATGATGCCTTCCAAGGGGCGGTTCGCCGCCGCCCAGCTTCTTGCGCACATTGAGAGCGGGCTGTGGCTGGAAACGGCCCGCCGCGCCAACGCTGGGGCGCAGCGACTGGCGGACGCAGCCGGAGCGCGACTGCTCTATCCCTGCGAAGCCAACGAGGTCTTTGTGCGCGTGTCCGCCCATGAGCGCGAGGCGCTGCGTTCGGACGGGTTCATCTTTTACGATTGGGAGCTTGCCGGCCCCGATGTCGCCCGTTTCGTCGTTCGCTGGGATCAGGAGGCGGCCGCGATCGACGCGCTCGCCGAACGCCTTTCCCGCCTGGGCTGATCCAGACCCATGGGAAGCCCTCGTGCAATCGCACAATTCGTTATCCTGTGCCTCGTCTGGGGCACCACCTGGCTTGTCATCAAGCTCCAGCTTGGCGTCGTCGATCCCAGCTGGTCGGTTGCCTACCGCTTTCTGATCGCCGGAGCTGCGCTTCTCGCATGGTGCCTTGCCCGCGGCGAAAACATGGTCGTTCCCCGATCGGCATGGGGCTTTCTGGCGATTTTCGGGGTGTTGCAGTTCGTCTTCAACTTCAATCTCGTCTACCGTGCCGAGCTCTACATTCCTTCCGGCCTTCCGGCCGTCGCCTTCGCGCTCTTGATGATCCCCAACGCGATTTTCGCCTGGGCTTTTCTTGGGATGCGGGTGTCCCGCCGGTTCATTCTGGGGTGCGCTGTCGCCATTGTCGGCGTCGGGCTGCTGTTTGCGAACGAACTGTCGCTTCCCGACGAACGCGGCGCGGTCGCGCTTGGCCTTGCACTGACGGCCGCGGCCGTGCTTTCGGCCTCGATCGCGAACGTGATGCAGGCAAGCCCGCAGGCTCGGCGGCTGCCGCCCCTTGGTGGCCTAGCCTGGGCGATGCTGCTCGGCGGCCTGCTCAACGCAGTACTGGCATGGGCCATTGTCGGGCCGCCCTCGTGGGACCCGCGGCCGCAATATGTGCTGGGTCTGCTCATGCTGGGCGTCGTGGCGAGCGCGCTGGCGTTCGCGCTTTATTTCGATCTTCTCCGGGCGGTCGGCCCCGCCGAGGCGGCCTGGATCGGGATCCCTATCCCGATCATCGCCATGGCGCTTTCCACCCAGTTCGAAGGCTATCGCTGGACCCCGATGGCGATTGCCGGCGCCGCGATTGCACTTGTCGGCCTGGCGATCGCGCTCAGGCCTGGCGCAGCGCGGCCGGCCACTCAGACATAGGCACCGCGGACGAACAGCAGGGGATCGAGGCCCGGCTCGGTCTCGAAACCCTGCACCCGTCCGACAAGTATCTCATGGTCGCCGCCACTGTGGCGATGCTCCAGCGTGCAGGCAAAGCGGGCACAGGCACCAGCAAGCCGTGGAATGCCAGCCGGATCGGGCGCCCACGCGAGTCCCGCGAATCGGTCCGCCAGGCGGCGGCTGAACCGTTCCGCGAGCGGCTGCTGGTCACGCGACAGGACATGGACTGCGAACCGCTCTGTTTCGGTGATGGCAGGAAGCGACGATGCGCCCCGGGCGGGGCACACAAGGAGAAGCGGCGGATCGAGCGAGACGGAGGAGAAGCTGTTGGCCGTAAAGCCGAAGGGGCGGCCGGCAGAATTGGCTGCCGTGACGATCGTGACACCTGTTGCGAAAGCGCCAAAGGCGTCGCGGAGCGGGCGGGAGTTTGCCATGCCGGGCAATCCAAAGCCGCAGGGTCAGCAGCTTGGCAAGGGAAAGCGGGCACAAATGGCCGGCTGCGGCGTTCCACCGTGCAGTCGGGCGCAGTCTCGGCTATCGCAGCTGTCGTGTCGCGCGCCGTCTATGCTTCCGACCCGGACCGCTCGCGCGGCCGGCGCTTTTCCGAGCCGCCCTCGCGCCTGCGCACGGCCTTCGCCCGGGATCGGGACCGGCTGATCCACACCACGGCTTTTCGCCGGTTGCGCCACAAGACCCAGGTGTTCGTGGCGCCGGATGGCGACCACTTCCGCGTTCGTCTCACCCACAGCCTCGAAGTCGCCCAGATTGCACGCACGATCGCCCGCGTTCTGGAGCTCGACGAGGATCTGACCGAGGTGCTGGCGCTCGGCCATGATATCGGCCACCCGCCGTTCGGCCATTCGGGGGACGATGCGCTTGCCGGTGCAATGGCGCCCTTTGGCGGCTTCGACCACAACAGCCATGCGATGCGGATCGTCACCCGCCTCGAAAGCCGAACGCCCGCTTTTGAAGGGCTGAACCTCAGCTGGGAGGTTCTGGAAGGCCTCGCCAAGCACAATGGCCCGGTTCTCGATCCGGGTTGGGCGCTGACTGAGGCGGATGCCGCACTCGGCCTCGAGCTGCACCGGCACGGCAGCCTCGAGTCGCAGGTGGCAGCACTTTCCGACGACATCGCCTATAATGCACATGACATCGATGACGGGCTGCGGGCCGGGATACTCGATGTCGAACGGCTTACCGCCGAGGTGCCACTGGTGGAGACGCTCTGGCGCGACGTGACATTGGCATGGCCTGGCGAGCATCGACGGGCGCGGCTGGTGCCGCTTCTGGTCAGAGACCTCATCGGCCTGATGGTCGATGACCTGCTTGGCGAGACCCGTGCCCGCCTTGCCGAACTTTCCCCGGCCGATGCGGAATCGATCCGGGCGGCCGGCAGGTCCACAGCGGCGTTCAGCGATGCCTTGGGTGATCAGGTCGCTGCGCTGCGCGGCCACCTGCACGCGAACTTTTACCGGCACGAATCTGTGGCGCGGTTGCGGGCACCCGCCGAGCAGGTGGTTCGCGGGCTGTTCGGGTACCTCGTCGCCAATCCCGACAATCTTCCAGGCCGCTGGCGGGACGCCTGTCCTCCGGAGGCCGAGGCACTGGCCCGACACGTCTGCGACTATGTCGCCGGCATGACCGATCGCTTCGCGCTCCGGGAATATGTGCGCCTTGTCGGCCCCAGCCCGGTTCCAAAAGACATATTGTTCTGAAGATCAGCGCCGCCGGGGCGGAGCGGCCGGGGCGAGTTGCCACCCCTCCAGCCTGGCGCTGGCTGCGACGCCGCCCAGCGTGCCGCGCCCGCCAGCGGTCAGCCGCGCGGCAAGCCGCGCGACAGCGCGCCCCCGGGGCTGGGCTCCGAACGATTGCAACGCACGCGTGAGGAGGCGCCGCTGAAGCTCCGTGGGCAGCCCCTCGGCGTCAATCAGGATTGCGTCGGGCCCTGAACTGACCCGAGACACCCAGGCGCGCTGCTCCGCCCACGCCAGCGCTGCCTCGGCCTCCGCAAGCTCGGCGGCACTGGCCGCGAGCGCCTCGGCCCGTAGCCAGGGGGCGTTCGCGAGAAGCGCGCGCGCACGGGTGCGGTCATGGCGGGGATCGGTGTTGGCGGGATCGGTCGCGGCGGTCCAGCCAGCCTGCGCAACCACCGATGCAAGGGCGTTCTTTCGGACATCCAGAAGCGGGCGCAGCAGCCACACGTCCGCGCAAAGCGGCCGAGCGGCGCGGATGCCTGCAAGTCCCGCGACCCCGCTCCCGCGCGCGAGGCGCATCAACAGCGTCTCGGCCTGGTCCTCGGCATGGTGGGCGGTCAGCAGCGTCCTGACGCGCTGCCCACGGCACCAGGCACCAAGCGCTGCATAGCGCGCTGCACGCGCATCGGCTTGCAGCCCGGCGCCGGTTGGTTTCACCGTCACGCTGAGAACTTCGGAGTCGAGGCCCATTTCGGCCGCATGTGCGCAGACCGCAGCGGCTTCGGCGGCGGCCTCGACCCGAAGGCCGTGATCGACTGTCAACACGATGGCACGGCGGCCAAAGGCTCGCGCGCCCAGCCAGAGCATGGCCAGCGAATCCGGCCCGCCCGATACCGCGAGCGCAAGCCGGGCATCGGTCTGCAGCACATGCCCGGCAAGCGTCTCGACGGCCCGGCGAAATCCGTCGGGCGTTGCCGCGTCCGGGGCGGTCAGGCCGGGCACCTCGCCTCGGAACGGGTCCGCTGCACTTCGGCGGCGAAGCCCCCTGTCATCCGGTCAGGAAAGGCGGTGCGCAGCTGGTCAAGCGCCTGGCAGGCCGCCTGTGGTTGCCGCATCGCCAGGAGCGCCCGCCCAAGCCAGAGCAGGCTGTTGTGTGCCCGCTCGCCGCGTGGATAGGCCTGATAGCCGGACAGGAAGGCGCGCGCGGCCTCGGGGTAACGCTGCTGCGCCATCTGCGAGCGACCCGCCCAGAACTGCGCATTGCTAGCGCGGGCATGCTTGGGGTGCGCCTTCACAAAGGCTTCCAGGGCGTCGAAAGCGCCAGGATAGTCGCCGGCGGTGTAGAGGCCATAGGCGGCGAGATACGCCTGCTCCGGATCGGCAGATGGGGCCGGCCGCGCCGTCTCGCGCGGCGGCTGCGCCGGTGCCGGGCTGGACATCTGCGGCGCGAAGGGCCCGGGGTCTGCTGCGGCTGGCTTGCCGTTGCCTCGGCCTTCGAGCTCGTTGAGTCGGAACTCGGTGTCACCTCGCACCCGTTCGAGCTGGCTTTCGAGCTGGCGCAGGCGAAACTGCAGTTCCTCCACCTGCCCGGTCAGCTGGCGCTGCTGGCTTTCGAGGGCGTCTACCCGCTGCGTCAGCTCGACCATCGGGTTTGGTGGCGGCGGCCCGGTTGGCACCGCTGGTTCGGGCTCCGGCTCGGGTGCGAAAAAACGTGAGTCACCGCCCGGAAACACGCGCCTCTGGACGGCCCGCATCTGGCTTTCGAGAGTGCTGACCCGCCGATCCACATCGCGCGCCTGCTGCGCCGGGGCAGGCGTCGCGGGAGCGAGCACAAGCGCCACCAGCATCATCAGTCCGAACCGTGCTGCGATCATCGGTCTGTCTCCATGGAGCGTTTTCTGAGCCTAACGAGCGCGGTGGAAAAGCGCGACCGAGGTGAGCGCAGCCTGAATCGCCTGTACCGGCAGATCAGCGGGCTGTTGGCGGCGGTGCGTCGGGAAGTCCTGGGGTCGGCTGCAAGGAGAGGCCATCTGCTGGCGCTGCCGGGCTGCGTGTCATCAGGTCCGCAGGCAAGAGCGACACATTGCGCACCTGCTCTACGGGGCCACCGAGCGGGGGCAGGGCATCGTTTCCGATACGGATCTCGAGCGCCCCGGCCCGCCCGGTGCGAAGTTGCAAAGGCTCGCCCGGCGGCAGCGCAAGTTCCTGCCCCTCGGTCATGATGCCCTCGAAGAACCGGTTGCCTGTTTCGCGGTCATCGATCCGGACCCAGGCCTCCTCCCGCGCGCGAATGGTGACGGGCGCATCAGCCGGTGGCGGCGCAACCGCTGCGCGAGGTTCGGCCATCTGGTTGGTTTCAGGTGCAGGGGCCGCGCGCTCGGCCGTTTGAGGCGGCTGGGGAACAGTCGCATCGAACATCCCAGCGCCCCATGCCCACAACAGGCCGACGACGGAGATGAGGACGACCACGGTGATGGCGACGAGGCCGCGTGAAGGGATCCGCTTCTCGTCGAGTGGCTCAAGGTCGATGATGCTCGGCGCAGGTTCGAGCTTCTGCGATTCGGCCCGATAGCGATCTGCCAGGGCCTGCGGATCGAGCCCGACGGTGCGGGCGAAGGCCTTCACGAACCCGGTCGTGTAGGCAAGTGCCGGCAGGTCATCGTGCCGGTCCGCCTCGATGGCAGAAAGGATTCCCGGCCGGACCTTGGTGCGGAGCGCAACATCATCGAGGCTCAGTCCGGCGGCCTCGCGCGCCTTGCTGAGTGTTGCTCCAACCGTGTTTCGACCAGACGAGAGTATGCCGTCGGAATCGGCTTCCGTTTCCGGTGTCGGGCCCGTTTCCCAATCGTCGCGGCCAGCGACCTTCGCCACCATGTCCTCCGGTGATCTTCGCGACCTGCTACAGGCTTAGTGACGGGCCTTCGAATGTCAACGCAGCCTCGTCTCGGCGTGCACGATTTCCCAGATCAGGCCTGGCAAGGCTATGCCGCATCCATGGAGGCTGCCTTCCCCCCCTCAACCGCCATGGCGCGTGCTCTGGACGAGGCACGGCGCGCGGCAGAGGCCGGCGAGGTGCCGGTGGGTGCCGTTGTCACGGATCTTCAGGGCCGGGTTGTTGCGGCGGCGCACAACCGGACCCGGAGCGATGCGGATCCCACAGCCCATGCCGAGCTGCTGGTGATCCGGGCGGCGGCTGTCGCACGTGGTGTCGAGCGGCTCGTGGGCTGCACCATATGGGTGACGCTGGAGCCCTGCGCGATGTGCGCGGGTGCCATTTCCCATGCGCGGCTGGCCCGGCTGGTCTATGCCGCACCCGATCCAAAGGGAGGCGCAGTCGAACATGGCCCGCGGATATTTGCCCATCCCACTTGCCACCATCGGCCGGAGGTCGTGAGCGGGGTCGGCGAGCAGGAGGCGGCCAGCCTTCTTCGCGGCTTTTTCCAGCAGCGCCGCTGAAAGTCTCCGTCAGCCGCGCATGGCCGCTTCGGCAACGATCAGGCCCGCTTCCGCACCATGTCCGAGCTCTGACAGCGCGGCGGCAATCCGACGCAGATGATCAGGCGGCACATTCGCCCACCCGGCCTGCATCGCCGTTGCCGCGAGAAGCATCACTTCACCCAGCCGTCGTCCGCCGCGTGCGCGATCCAGTGCCCGGGTCCAGGGGTTGTCCAGTGGTGCGACCGCGGTTGAGGCAGGAAGCCGGCCGAGCCCCTCGAGACCGGCCTGCATCAGCGCGGCCCTGTGGGGAGAGGATTCGCGGGCAAAGGCGCGCACGAGATCCTCGTTTGCCTGCTGCGCCCGGTCCGCCGCCAGCAGCAACACATGCACGCGCGCGCGCTGCGTTTCGCTTGCGCTGGCAACAGGCGTCGCCCACCGCCGCGCCTCGGCCACGCGGCCGCCCGCCAACAGACTTTCGACGAGGTCCGGGGCGTCATCATTCAGATCGGCCGAAGGAGCGATGCCGGCCGCCGCCGTTGTGGTCGCAACCTTCCAGCCATAATGCGCGCGTGTGCCGGGCCGTGCGCGACCCCAGAGGGTCCGCATCGCCGCCAGGCGATCCGCGGTGCGCTCGGCCGCCATGGCCGTGCGCAGCAGGCCCCCGGCGCTCCTCGAAACCGCTCCCTGGTCGAGCGTAGCGGCTTCAGCGGCAAGGATTCTCTGCAGCTCTGCGGCGCTGATGACCCCTGTTGCCGCGACTTCCGGCGCGAACGCGGCCCTGCGCGCGAGAGCCTGACCTGGCAATCGTACCATCCATGCCTTTTGCGCCAGGGTGGCGGCGTTGGCCTTGTCGTCCGGAATCGAGAGGCCGGCGGCACTGGCAAGGCCGATTCGCCAGGCGGTCAGACCATCTGCCTCGTCCCACTCCGGGTTGGCCGCACGTCGCGCGCCGCCGGCCGAGGCGCCGATCCGCTCGGCGAGGCCGACGTCGAACGGGTTCACGGCCTGCCGGTCGCGCATGGCGTCGAGCCGCATGGAAGCTGCAAAATCGTCGCCGGAGATCGCCCCGCACATCCCCTGTGCAAGCGCCCAGACGGGGAGCCGGGTGAGCGCGCGGGCGGTGCCGGCGATGGGGCAGAGCGCAACAGGATCGCCAGCGGCCAGAGCGACATGGCCCGCGACCGCGTAGAGACGGGGCGTATAGCGATCGAGCGCCATGCGCATGACCATCCGGTGGGCATCAGTTGCCGAACCCATCGCGGCAAGCGCCTGCGCGCGCGCGGCCAGCCAGTCGGCAGGATCCAGGCCGGGCGGCGGGGAGGTGCGCGAAAGGAGCGCCCTTTGCACCATCACCTGCGCCCAGCGGCTTGCCAGGGGCGCCTCGATCCCGCGAAGCAGGGTGCCGACGAAACGGGCGTCTGACTGGGCAAAAAGGTCAGGCGGGTAGCCCATGGCACCCGGTCCGAGCAGGCCAGCGGTTTCCGGTTGGCCCTCTGGCCCGCCGAGGTCCGCAAGGGGGTCAACAATCTCGATTTCCTGCGCCCTTGGGATCGGCGGGAGGGCCGCAACTGGTGGCAGCGGCAGCGCCGGTGCCGGTCCGTCCGGCACGATGGGAACCGGCATCTGCGGTGGGCCGCCTGGGCGTGCCGGCGGATCGTCGAAGAGATCGGGCAGCAACGACCTCGGTGCTTCTGCGGGTCGCTCTGCCGGCGCCGCGTCTTGCGCAGCGAGGGGAAGCGGAAGGAGAAGCAGGGCAAGGGCGAGCGCGTGCGGCAGTGCAGCGGCATTTGCGTGGCGCATCATGCGGGCCCTATAGCGGCACCTATGCCGCAGGCACAGATGTCAGACGCGCGCCCGCAGCTTGGCCCACGCGCCGGCCGGCCCGTTGTACTGGTCGGGTTGATGGGGGTCGGCAAGTCCAGCATCGGCAAGCGACTTGCCGCCCGCCTGCATGTGCCATTTGCGGATGCCGACACCGAGATCGAGGCTGCAGCGGGGATGAGCATCTCGGAGATTTTTGCGCGTTTTGGCGAGCCGCACTTCCGGGACGGCGAGCGCCGCGTGATCGCCCGCCTGCTGCAGGGCGGGCCGCGTGTGATCGCCACTGGCGGCGGCGCGTTCTGTGATCCGGAAACCAGGGCCCTCATCCGGAAAGGCGCCATCTCGGTGTGGCTTGACGCCGATGTCGACACGCTTGTCGCGCGCGTGGCCCGCCGCAGCCACCGGCCGCTGCTCGCTGGTCGGGATCCACGCACCGTGCTCGAATCACTCGCGGAAATCCGCAATCCGCTCTATGCCGAGGCGGACATCCATGTGCGGACTGGGCGCGGGCCGCATCAGGAAGGGGTCGACGCGATTATGGACGCGCTTGCTGACTGGAAGCAGAAAACCGGTCGATGAAGCCCGTCGAGATCTATCTGCCGCTCGGCGAACGCAGCTACCCGATTCGGATTGGCAGGGGTCTCCTCGGTGCGGCGGGCGAGCTGGTTCGCGCGGCCAGCAGCCAGAGCCGGATCGCCATCATTGTCGACGAGGTGGTTGCCGCGCTGCATCTGCCCCTGCTTTCGCAGTCGCTGGAGGCCGCCGGCGTCGAGCCAGTCGCAATCCTCGTGCCGTCGGGAGAGGCGTCCAAGAGCTTTGCCGAGCTGGAGCGGGTGGTCGAGGAGGTGCTGCGCCTCGAACCGGCGCGAACCGACCTTCTGGTGGCGATGGGCGGCGGAGTGGTTGGCGATCTGGGCGGGCTGGCCGCGGCCCTCGTCAAGCGCGGCATGGGGTTCGTCTCGGTGCCGACGACTCTTCTGGCCATGGTCGACAGTTCGGTTGGCGGAAAGACGGCGATCAACAGCCGCAATGGCAAGAACCTGGTTGGGGTCTTCCACCAGCCACGGGCGGTGTGGGCGGACCTCGACAGCCTTGCAACACTGCCAGATCGTGAGATGCGCGCCGGCATGGCCGAAGTGGTGAAATATGGCCTTATCGGTGACCCGGCCTTTTTCGCGTGGTGCGAAGCCAATGGGTCGCGGGTGCTTGCCAGACAGGGCCGGGCGCTCGCACATGCCGTCGAAATGAGCTGCCGGGCCAAGGCCGCCGTGGTAGCGGCTGACGAGACCGAGGCCACAGGCATCCGGGCGCTCCTGAACCTTGGCCATACCTTTGGCCACGCGCTTGAGGCCGAGAGCGGCTATTCCGATGCCTTGCTCCATGGCGAGGCTGTCGCGATCGGCATGGTGCTCGCTTTCCGGTTTTCGGTCGCCCGCGGACTTTGCGCGCAGGTTGATGCAGACCGCGTGGAGGCGTGTCTCGCACGGCTCGGGCTTCCTGTGCACTTGCCCTTGCCGGATCCGGCACGGCTGGTCGCGCACATGGCGCATGACAAGAAGAAGTCTGGCAACACCATTCCCTTCATCCTTGCCCGTGGCATCGGCGAGGCGTTTGTCGCCCGCGATGTGCGGCTGGCAGACGTCGAGCTGTTTCTCGGCGAGGAGGCCGAAGTCAGCCGGCGTCGAACCGCCGCCTGATCTCCAGAAGCGCCAGCGCCGCCGCCGCCGCCTCGGCGGCCTTTTCCACCCGGGCCAGCGCCTGCGCTTCCGTCTCCACTGTGAGGATGCCATTGCCGATCGCCAGCCCGTCGA
The DNA here is from genome assembly GCA_046314095.1 of Thermaurantiacus sp. Classification (GTDB taxonomy): domain Bacteria; phylum Pseudomonadota; class Alphaproteobacteria; order Sphingomonadales; family Sphingomonadaceae; genus Thermaurantiacus. The sequence goes on from JBKBXK010000013.1 coordinate 15,113, forward strand.
GCGTCAGCGCCATGATGCCCCGCGCGCTTTCGCCGGCCACGACTTCGAAATGGAAGGTCTCGCCCCGGATCACGCAGCCGAGCGCCACATAGGCATCGTGCCGGCCCGCGCTGCTTGCCAAAGCAATGGCGCCCGGGATCTCCAAGGCCCCCGGGACATCCACGGTCTCGAAGGTGTGGCCCGCAGCTTCGAGGGCTCGCCGTGCCGCTTCCAGTTGGGCATCACGGATATGGGCGTAGAAGCCGGCAACGATTATCAGCACATGCGCCATCGGGCTTCCCCCTATCCGTCGATCGGTCGCTCGGCGACGACCTGTAGCCCGTATCCGGACAGCCCTACATAGCTGCGGGAGGCGTTGGTCAGGAGCGCGATCTCGGTGACACCGAGGTCAACAAGAATCTGTGCGCCGATGCCGATGTCGCGCTGCTCGCTCGCCTCGCGAACTTGGGCCTCCCGGTCCGCCATCATGCGCGAAAACCGGTCAGGGCGGTTGTCGCGAATGATCACGATGATGCCCGCACCCTCCTCGCCAATCTTTTCCATCGCCCGCTGCAGCAGTCCCTGGCGTGGGCTATCCTCTCCCAGGATATCGGCGAAGGGCGAAAGCACATGCACCCGCACCAGCGTCGGCCGTGACGGGTCAACCTGGCCCTTCTGCAGGACAACATGTTCGGCATACTCGGCCCGGTTGACATAGGTCTTGACCTGCCAGGTGCCGCCGTAGCGGCTTTCCAGCCGCGTTTCGGCGATGCAGGCCACCAGATGGTCGTGCCGCATGCGGTAGGCGATCAGGTCGCGGATGGTGCCGATTTTCATGCCCCATCGGCGGGACATGGGCACCAGATCGTCGAGCCGGGCCATCGAGCCATCATCGCGCATGATCTCGCAAATGACCCCGGATGGATTGAGCCCGGCAAGGCGCGCGACGTCGACCGCGGCTTCGGTGTGCCCGGCGCGCACCAACACGCCGCCGTCGCGGGCAACCAGCGGAAAGACATGGCCGGGTGTCACGATCGCATCCGGGCCATGGCCGGCGTCGATGGCAACCGCGATGGTGCGGGCACGGTCGGCCGCGCTGATGCCCGTGGTTACTCCGTGCTTGGCCTCGATCGAGACGGTAAAGGCGGTCTCGTGCCGGCTCTCGTTGTGCCGCGCCATAAGCGGCAGGCCCAGCTGCTCCACCCGCTGCCGCGCAAGAGCCAGGCAGATGAGGCCGCGCCCCTCGCGGGCCATGAAGTTGATGGCCGCCGGCGTAGCCATCTGCGCCGGAATCACGAGATCGCCCTCGTTCTCCCGATCCTCATCATCGACGAGGATGAACATGCGGCCTTGCCTCGCCTCCTCGAGGATCTCCTCGATCGGCGCAATCGGCCGCTCAGGGCTTCCCGAAGCAAGATAGGTTTCGAGTTTGCGGAGCGTCTCGGCGGTTGGGTTCCAGTCTGCGCGGTCGATGCTGCGCAGGGAGTTGGGATGCAGGCCGGCAGCGCGGGCAAGACCGGATCGCGACATGCCCGTTCCTGAAAGATGATCGCGGAGGCGTCGGATCAGCATTTCGCTCATCCGGTCGCAATCTCACACTGAGATGTGATATGCAAATCCCGAAGTCACACTGTGCTGTGTTGTCGCGCTCCCAGGAGGCGGTCGAGGTAGCGCGCGAGAATGTCCATCTCCAGATTGACTTCCTGCCCGGGCTTCAGCCGGCCGAGAGTCGTGTGGGCGGCCGTGTGCGGGATGATGTTGAGTGCGAAGCGCGTGCCGTCCGGCCCGTCGACAACTTCGTTCACGGTGAGGGAAACGCCATCGACGGCGACCGAACCCTTGGGCGCCAGCATCCGGCCAAGCCCGGGAGGCGCGAGGATCTCGAGCGCAAGACTGCCTGCAACCTGCTCGGCCGAGATGACACGCCCGACGCCATCGACATGGCCAGTGACGATGTGGCCACCAAGCTCGTCGCCGACCTTCAGCGACCGTTCGAGGTTCAGCGCCGTTCCTTCCGCCCACATGCCGGTGGCGGTTCGGGCCATCGTCTCCGCCGAGACATCCACCTCAAACCGGCCTTTACCCTTGTTCACGACAGTCAGGCAGACGCCAGAGCATGCGATGGATGCGCCAAGGTCCACTCCATCGAGACCAGCAGCGGTCGCAATCTCCACCCGCCGGTCCGCACCGGGCCGGTCGGAGAGACGATGGATGGCGCCGAGGTCGGTGATGATGCCCGTGAACATATTGCCCCGCGCTACCGGTCGCGAGCAAAGACCTCAAGACAGTCTGGCCCCAGCGCCCGTCGGTCCAGCAGTCGCCAGCGCCCATGCGCCGCAGCGAGACTCTCAGGCGCGAAACCCTCCAGCCCGGCGCCCGGGCCTATCAGGATCGGCGCGCGATAGAGGAGCAGCCGGTCGACCACGTCTTCGGCCAGAAGCGCCGCCGCCAGCGTCGGCCCGCCCTCGACCAGAATCCGAAGCCAGCCGAGGGTCATGGCGGTGCACGCAAGATCCGGCCAGTCTCGCGCCTGTCGCCAGCCCGCCGGAAGGTCAGTCGGAACGGAGGAAACCAGCACCGGAACGGGTTGGCGACGGCTGCCAGGAAGTCGGTTGCTGAGTCGTGGCGCATCGGCCTCGAAGGTTCCGCGCCCCACGGCCACGGCGTCGGCCCTTGCGCGCTCCAGGTGCCCGTGCGCCCGCGCGGTCTCCGACGTGATCCACATGCTCTCGCCGCCAGCGGTCGCCATCCGCCCGTCGAGCGAGATGGCGAGCTTGAGCGTGAGCTCGGGCCGCTGCGCGAGGCGCGCGAGCCGGAAGCCGTCGAGATCGCGGGACGCTTCTTCGGCGCGAAGCCCGGATTCCACCACCATTCCCGCCTGGCGAAGATGCTCCGCCCCCTTTCCCGCCGTTCGCGGGTCCGGATCCTCGAGCGCGTAGACCAACCGCGCCACCTTGCTGTCTCGGAGCAGCTTCGCGCAGGCTGGGCCACGGTCTGACTGATGCGCGCACGGTTCGAGGGTTACATATGCGGTGGCCCCCTCGGCGTCTGCCCCCGCCTCTGCCAGCGCCATGGCCTCGGCATGCGGTCGACCGCCCGCCGCCGTCCAGCCGCGTCCGATGATGCGCCCCTCTTTCGCGACGATGCAGCCGACATTGGGATTGGGTCTGCTGTGTCCGGCGGCGCGCCGCCCGAGCGCCAATGCCGCCCCCATGAGCTGCCAGTCAGCCTCCCCCTGTCGTTGCACCTCAACGTGCCTGGAGGCCCCGCCGCGCCTCTGCGCGTGCCTGCTCGAACATCAACTCCTCGCGCATGCGCAAAAGATCGCCGGATTCCGGGCCGCCGCCAATTTCCGCTTCTACGATCCGCATCCTGAGATCGGACAGCGTGCGATAGTCGGCGCCAGCCGAAAGCGGGCCGGAGGGCAGCGGGGTTCCCGTCTGCACCCAGATGATCGGAGGGACCGTCATCAGGCCCGATCGGCTGGCTGCGAGGAAGGTGCCGACCAGGCCTATCGAGACCATGACTGAAGCCACGGCTGCGACGCGCGCGTGCAGCGGTAGCCGAAGGATCGAGGCGAGGAACCCGGTTTGGGGCGCACGGCGATCCCTGCTCCAGCTGAAGCCCTCCGCCCGGTCGAGCGAGCGGCTCATAACCAGTTCAACCCGCCGCTGCCGCTCGGCGAGGCGTTGCTTCCTGTGCGTGGTCTTGAACGGGAGTTTCGGTTTCTCGTCCTTCGGTTTCAGCCGCATCATCCGCGTGTCTCCTGCCCCCGGAGCCCCCGCATGTGTTCACGCTGCCCCTTACACCCGCATCGGCATCAGCACATAGAGCGCCGGTGCGGCATCGCTCTCGCGAATCAGCGTCGGAGCCGCTGCAT